>JAZQUQ010000171.1:0-7372 GCA_045631365.1 Eubacteriales bacterium
GACCCCATTTTATATAAGCCTCTCACCCAAACAGAATCAATATAAAAAAAATAACACCATTCCCCCTGTTTAAAAGATTTTGAAAGATGGGGGTTTCAGGGGGGAGAAAACTTTATCCAAAAAGTTTTCCTCCCCCTAAAACCCCCATCTTTCAAAAACTTTTAAACAGGGGGAATGGTGTTATTTTTTTTATATTGATTCTGTTTGGGTGAGAGGCTTATATAAAATGGGGTCTCAATCAGCCCAAACTACCTTGTCGCCGCCTTTTTCTACGGATTCAAAGGCGGACATGATGACCTTCAGGATGCAGCGCATCTGATCGTGGGTAACCATCTGCTCTTCCAGACCGTCGATGGCACGAACGAAGTTGCGGTAGTAATCGTGAACGTCGGAGGTGGGCTTGGGAATGTCGTATTCGTCAACGGTAATGCTGTCGCGGGGCGCCATGGTCTTGGTGAGACCGCTTGCGTTTACAACGGGAACCACGTCGGACTCATGCCATGCCTTGCACTTTACAACGTGTGCGGGGATGGACCAGTGAGGGATGATGGCGGTACCGTTCTTGGCGCGCATATAGAAGCGGGGCATTTCGGCAAAGTTGTAGGTACCAACTTCGCAGTAAGCCTTCTTGCCGCTGTGGTATTCAATCCAAAGCTGGAAGCCGTCGTCCACTTCGTCGTTTGTGATGTGGTCGAAGGTGCAGCGAACGGACTTTACGTCGTATCCGAGGATCATGCACGCCTGGTCAATGATGTGGATACCCCAGTCGTAGAGCATACCGCCGCCGTACTTCTTGATACCTCTCCAGTCGGAGGGAATACCGCGGCTGCCGTGGATTCTGGATTCAATATTGATGACTTCGCCGATTTCGCCGCTGTCTGCAATCTGCTTCATGGCGAGGGCGTCGATGTCGAAGCGTCTGTTCTGGTGAACGGAGAAAATCTTGCCCGCCTTCTTGGAAGCGGCGATCATTCTCTCAAGGCTTTCCATGGAGAGGGTAACGGGCTTTTCGGAGATCACATTCTTGCCTGCTTCGAGGGCAGCGATGGCGATCTCTTCGTGCACGTCGTTGGGGGTTGCAATGGTAACGATATCAATAGTAGGATCAGCCAGAAGCTCTTCCCGTGTGTTGTATACTTTGATTCCTCTGGAAGCGGCAAGTTCGCGCTTTGCAGGGTCAATATCATAAATTCCGGCGAGGTTGCATACGTCGCTTGTCAAGAGATTCTTGCAGTGGAATCCTGCGCCCATTCCGCCGTAGCCGATTACAGCAGCATTCTTCTTTGTCATAGTATTCTGTCTCCGTTTCTTGGGTGTGTATGTTGACCGCGGGAACGCTCCCGCAGCTTCAGTCATGGTTGCGCGTATGAATACGCATGATTGTACACCATTATTATACAGCAAAAAACGGAGAAGTCAAGGGTCAACACAGAAATTTTAACGACTGTTCAAAATTAACCCGTGTTTGGCGGGGGATGGACAGGTGTAATTGGGGGAATGAGGCTCTCCCAAGCCTCCCGTGAGGCGGGATTTTCGTATTTTCGGCTGTTTTTTCGTCCCGTATTCAAGTTTTTTCAAGAATTCACAGAATTTTTTGCATTAGGTGTTGATTTTTTCGCAGATATGCGTTACAATAATATAGTTATTAAAATACTATGCGGGGAAACCCGCGGACTTAAAGAAAGGGACTATTATGGCACTTGTAAACACCAAGGAAATGTTCAAGAAGGCATACGACGGCGGCTACGCAATCGGTGCGTTCAACATCAATAACATGGAAATCGTTCAGGCGATTACCGAAGCAGCAGGCGAACTCCGTTCTCCCGTTGTTCTTCAGGTATCCGCAGGCGCAAGAAAGTACGCAAAGCAGGAATACCTCCTCGCTCTGGCACAGGCTGCGATCAAGGATGCAGACATTGACCTTGCTCTCCACCTTGACCACGGCGCAGACTTCGAAATCTGCAAGGCTTGCATCGACGGCGGCTTCACATCCGTTATGATCGACGGTTCTCACCACAACTTCGAAGACAACATTGCAGTTACAAAGAAGGTTGTTGAATACGCTCACGAAAGAGGCGTTGTTGTAGAAGGTGAGCTTGGCGTTCTCGCAGGCGTTGAAGATGACGTTGTTGCTGAACACTCCTCTTACACCCGTCCCGAGGAAGTGGAAGAGTTCGTTGCACGCACAGGCGTTGACTCTCTCGCAATCTCTATCGGTACTTCTCACGGCGCATACAAGTTCAAGCCCGAACAGTGCACAAGAAACGAAGAGGGCATCCTTGTTCCCCCTCCGCTCCGTTTCGACATTCTGGAAGCAATCATGGAAAGAATCCCCGGATTCCCCATCGTTCTCCACGGTGCATCCTCTGTTTCTCAGGAGCACGTTAAGGAAATCAACGCAATCGGCGGCGCTCTGCCGGATGCAGTAGGTATTCCCGAAGAACAGCTCCGCAGAGCAGCTACTCTCGCAGTCTGCAAGATCAACATCGACTCCGATATCCGTCTTGCTCTCACCGCAGGTATCCGCCGCGTACTGCACAACCAGCCCGACGTATTTGACCCCAGAACCTACCTGACCGTTGCTCGTGCAGAGGTTAAGGCTATGGTTGCTCACAAGATCAAGAACGTCCTCGGTTCCGCAAACACCCTCTAATGCCCGGAGTCCGGGCGGCCAATGAAGAAACGAAGTTTCTTCCAAAGAATCCAATGGATTCTTTGTGGACTCGGCACCTCTGAAGCTTGAGTTTGAGGCAATCCCACGAGGGTTGAGCCAGCCTGTATTTGAATTTTAAAATTATAGTTCCCTCATCTCAAAAGTTTTTGAAAAGATGGGGGTTCGGGGGAAGGAAAAGCTTTTTCCAAAAAGTTTTCCTTCCCCCGAAATATCATCCAGCGAGGTAAAAACATTATGAAATGGACCGGGGATTATGTTGTCAATGCCAACGATATTGACATGAATTTCGTGGTTACGGTATCCAATATTTTTCGTTACATGCAGGATGCTGCCAACTGTCAGATGGAGGCGGACGGTCCTTCCTATAAGGAGTTGTTTGACCGCGGGCTTGCCTTTGTGGTGAGTCGGTTCAACATCAGTCTGTACGCGCCCCTTCACTCTCACGAAAAGATTCAGGTTCAGTCCTGGGCGTGCGAATCCAAAGGGGTGACCTTCAACCGCTGCTATCGCATTCTCCGTGAGGGAGATATTATAGCGGAGGCGGTTTCCATGTGGGCGCTGGCGGGGGTGGAGGACAGAAAGCTCCACCGTGTCAACGAATTCGATCTCCGCTACGGCACGGACGCCATGCTGGAGCTTGATATGCCCGCGCGGATGAAGATTCCCGAAGGAGTGAACTTCAGCCTTGTGGGGGAACGCACGGTGGAATACGCCGACACGGACATGAACGGCCACATGAACAACACCAAGTATCCCGACATGATCTGCGGCTTTATCGGAGACATGAAGGGGCAGCGGGTGATCTCCATGGCGCTGAACTTTGTTTCGGAAGCACTCCTCGGCGAAACGCTGAAGGTGTACTACGGCGAAAGTGACGGAATCCACTACATACGCACCGTCCGCGGAAACGGAAACACCAATATCGAAGCGGAAATCATTACGGAAGCAATATAAAATATGCGGCTTTGCATCGGATTCATGGATGCAAACCCGCTGTTGTTAATAGGGGTAATTGCCGTATTCTGCAATGAAGTTTTCCCAGTTGGTGCCGCTGAAGCATTCCCTTGGGCGGCGGATGTGAGTTTTTGCCTTTTCGTCTGCCGCATCCCATGCTTTTTCAAGGGTTTCCTGAATAGTCGTGAGGATGTGAACGCCGTCCACCTCTGTGTCAATAAAATCCCAGTAGTAGTGGATGATGTGGGTGTCCCATTTGTAGTTTGCATTGAATTGGGAGGCACGGTCTTCCGCTCCTGCATTCCATCCCAGTTGGAGGAGGCGGTAGTATTCCTGCATATGCTCGGATGCATTGCCGTAAACCTTATCGCAGAAGGATTCGATCAGACTATCAATATCCTCGTAGGGGTTCCAAGCCAGCTTGAAGGTGAGCCAATGGGTCAGAAGATTCATTTCCCAGATTTCTCCCCGCTCAAAGCCCCATTCCTGCTCAAGAATATACTCCATCTCGTCATAATCCTTGTAGATATCGGGCTGAATTCCCGTGAGTCCGTTTTCCGCAAAGTATTGGAAATCGTTTTGGATTCGGCTCCACGTGGGGCGTTCGTACCATCCGGAGGGATGATAGCACCCGTAATAGCTGTAGCAGATGATATGGTCGGTGACTTCCAGCCATTTTTTGAAAGCAGCCGCCTCCGTTTCGGGATACATGCCAAAGGCATCCTTGATGTTCGGCTGGGTCAGGTCCTCGAAAATGAAGCAGAACACGATCTCCACGTTGTCCTCAAGCGCGCATCTCGGAGGCGTCATGGTGTCGTAATAGGCATAGGTGTTGATCATCACGTCGGGGTACTTTTCGCCCACCTGCCGTGCGATTTTGTTGAGAAAGGTGTAGTAAACCGTGCTGAAATAGTCAGCCTCACCCGGATAAACGAATTCTCCGGGGGCGTATTCGAAGGGTTCTCTGTCCTCGGGATAAACTCGTCCCATGAGTGCATCCTCCAGACTGACGCCGATCCGTTCGAGTCCGACGGTATCTGCGTAGAGATCCAGCTGTGCGATCATATTGGCGGCAATGGTGTCGATGACAAGGTCACTCCACACGTTTGCCTGTACGGATTCGGCGTAGGTTTTGTGGATACCGTCCTCGTCAGTTTCCCAGTATTCGGTGATGGCGGGATCGTAGATGGGGCTTGTGGTGATCCAGTATTTGATGTTGTGGAGGCAGATGAACACGTCAAGCCCGATATCCGCCTGCTCCTTCATTCCGTTTCCGGGCATTCCGTAGGTCGTGGCATTCAGCTTGTTTCGGGTTCGAACCGTGTCAACGGAAGGGTCTGCCGCACCGCCTCCCGAGCTTCCGCGGAATTGGAAGGGGGATTTTTCACGATAATCGGTTTTGATTACCTCAATGGTGAGCATTTCGTCGTAAATGAGACCGATTTCGTCATCCGCACGAATCCACAGCACGCCGAGATTTTCTTCGATAAAGTCGTAAACGCCGTTCTGTGCGCCTTTTTCGTTGGCTCCGAAGATGTAGATGGTGTTGTTCACTCTGCGGATGGCAAAGCCGTCGTCACCCCAACGTCTGCCGTCCTCTTCTTCCGTTGTGCGTAACCATGCGAGGTCATCGGGGAACAATTCTTCAAGCTGAGGCATACTGTCGGGGGTTGCTATGATAACGGACCGTCCGTCGTCCTCGGCGGCATTTACCACGGGCACGACTGCACCGCTTACTGTCTTGATGTGGTACGCCAATTCCTCTGCGGCGAATTTCTCAAGCTGTGACGCACCCTCGGAGATCACAATTTGTGATACGGCCACACCGTTTTCCGTCAGATGATCGGAAAGAACAGAGTCGGCTGGAGCAGATGTTTCGGGAAACTCGGTTTCCTTTTCGGATGTGTCGGTCTCGGTGACGGCAGACTCGCCCTCCGTTTTATTTGGGGGAGTGTTTCCGCAAGCCGTGACGCTTCCGAGAAGGAGTGCGGAGGCAAGCAGAAGGCTCCATATTCGTTTGTTCATGTCAGATTCCTTTCAGCATAATGGTTTCTGATATCTATTATATCACGGAAAGATTGCAATTTGAATTGTCGATTTTACGAAGAATATTGCATTTTCTATTCAAGCAAGGTATAATAGAGGAAAAATACGTTGGGGGAGAGTCTATGTTTGCTGAAGAAATGGACAATGCGATCTATTCCGTTTCCCATTTGCTGGATGAACAGCCGAAGCAAATGGAGTATATGGTACACAGCCACAATTACAGCGAAATTCTGTTGTTTTTAAGTGGCGATGCGGATTATTTTGTAGACGGAATGCAATACAGCCTGAAGCCGTATGACCTGATTTTGATTCCACGGCACACAACCCATTGCCTCATGCTCAATTCCCCCATGCCGTATGAAAATTACGTGATCCATTTTTACGAAAGCCTTCTTTTTCTGAAGCATAAAGAAAAGCTCTTTCAGCCCCCCGAGATTTTTAATGTCAAGGGGGAGAGCGAGCTTCTTGCCATGTTTGCCGCATTGGACCGATATCATGGGAGATACGACAAAGAAGATTTTGACTGCATTGCTCAAAGCCTATGCCAGTCAATCGCAACCTATTGCTGTTATATGGACCGTGTTCCTGCAGTCAGCGTGGGTGCCTGCCGACCGCTGATTCCCAATCTTCTCCACTATATCGACTCTCATCTCACAGAGTCTCTTTCCGCAGATCAGCTGGCGAAGCAGTTCAAAATCTCACGGTCGTATCTGCAGAATATGTTTTCCTCGGAGATGAAGGTGGGGCTGAGGCAGTATGTTACGACGAGAAAAATCAAAGCCGCACACAGCGATATGGCAGACGGACTTTCCGCAGGGGAGGCCGCATTGAAGTATGGATTTGAGGAATACTCCACCTTTTATCGGCTCTATAAAAAAATTTGCGGTGCATCCCCTTCATCGGTGAGAAAAACGACCGCAAATCAAAGAGATTAAACAAAATATTTCCCGATTGGTAATAAATAAATCTCGTATTGGATATAATTCTTTGATAAAATAAGAAAAACAAGGATGGGGCAGACTCCATTCTCCGAAATCTCCGCTCAGCGATCAATGAGGTATTACGATGAAAAAAATGCTCTTTATGATTAATCCCGTAACGGCAAAGGCAATCCTTTCGCCCCACCTGATCGATATCAGCGACATGTTTGTCAAGGGCGGGTATGATATTACCCTTTATATCACACAGGATAAATACGATACCACCCGTGTGGCAAAAGAGCGTGGGGCGGAGTTTGATACCATCGTATGTGCGGGTGGAGACGGCACGCTGAACGGGGTTATCTCGGGGATTCTCAATCTTGAGAGAAAGCCCGCTGTCGGCTATATTCCCGCAGGTACCACAAACGATTTTGCAAACAGCTGGGGAATCTCCCGAAATCCCTTGGAGGCGGCACAGAATATCGTGAATTTTCACCCCATCGACATCGACGTCAGCGTTTTCTGCGGCAGACCCTTCGTCTACGTGGCGGCGTTCGGTGCCTTTACCGCGGTGTCCTATCAGACCCCCCAGGCGGTGAAGAAAATATTCGGACATACCGCGTATCTGGCGGAGGGCATAAAAAGCCTCACTTCCATCCGACCCAAGCACATGAAAATCACTCATGACGGGGGCGTGATCGAAGGAGACTTTTTGTACGGTATGGTGTCCAACACTCGATCGGTGGGAGGATTCCCGCTGAAGATGAAGGATGCCATC
>JAZQUQ010000172.1:0-2278 GCA_045631365.1 Eubacteriales bacterium
TTGATCGTTGATAATACATTTGCTACACCTGTTAATTGCAGACCTATCGAGTTTGGTGTTGATATCGTTACACATTCAACAACAAAGTATATCGACGGACACGCTTCAAGCGTTGGCGGTGCTATCATTGATTCCCGTAACTTTGACTGGATGGCAAGCGCTGAGAAGTTCCCCGGACTTACAACACCTGATGAGTCTTATCACGGACTTACATATGCTACTAAGTTTGGCAAGGCTGCTTATATTACAAAGGCTACGGCACAGCTCATGCGTGATTTCGGTTCCATCCAGTCTCCTCAGAATGCATTCCTTGTGAACCTTGGCCTGGACACACTTGCAGTAAGAATGAAGCAGCATTGCGAAAACGCACAGAAGGTTGCGGAATATCTTGCAGCAAACGACAAGATCACATGGGTGAATTTCCCCGGTCTTGCAGACAACAAGTACCACGCACTGGCGGAAAAGTACATGCCGAACGGCTCCTGCGGCGTTGTTTCCTTCGGAATCAAGGGCGGCAGAGAAGCGGCTGTGAAGTTCATGGATTCTCTGAAGCTGGCTGCAATCGTAACTCACGTTGCGGATGCAAGAACCTGCGTACTCCATCCCGCATCCACCACACACAGACAGCTCACCGATAAGCAGCTGGAAGAATGCGGTGTTCTTCCCGATCTCGTTCGCTTCTCCGTAGGCATCGAAGACGCAGAAGACATCATCGCCGACATCGAACAGGCACTGAATAATATCTAACATATGTGGGGGGAAGGAAAACTTTTTGCAAAAAGCTTTCCTCCCCCTGAATTTCGGGATAACCCGAAATTCTCCCATCCTTTCAAAAAACTTTGAATAGGTTGATGATTGGTTTATAAAATAAAGAAAGCTTCTGCCGAATTTGGCGGGAGCTTTCTTTTGTGTTTGCCGAAAATATAGATTTTTGGGTGTTGCCGAATACGATTTGTGTGTTTTGTGAACTATTTTTTGCGGTGATGGTGCTTCGTGGGTGTTCGTCGTTTGCCTATGATTGCTCCGGCGGCGGAGGATGCTATGATACAGAAATAACACAGGGGGACATTTACACTGTTTGCTCCCGATAGGAAAAGGGGAAGAAGGGAAAGAAGGAAAATCACAGCTGAAGTAACGATTCCGGCGGCGATTCCCGACAGGATACCGTCTCCTGACAGTCGGACGGATGCAAAACCGCCGCAGAAGGAACTGAGAAAAAGGGCGCAAAGGGACAGGGGAGTAATGATGCTGTCGGGATCCTCCGAGGCGTTTGCAGCTGCACAGAACAGGAGGATAAAAAGTGCACCCGAGATGAATACTGCAGCCTGGGCTTTTACCGCTGATATAGCGATGCTCATACCGTCTCCGTTTTTTACAGCCGTCCCTTTATGAGGGAATGTTCTTTTTTTCATTTGAGCCTCCAAATGGGTGATACTGTCCCATTGTATTCGGCAAACGGCAAAAAAATAACCGATTGACGAAGGAACTCATCAATCGGTTATGGGGTGTTTGGTATATCAGTCAGCGTCTTCTGCGTGAACGTCAACGTTTCTGACAGCGGTGCGGAGGATACGGATCTTGTTTCTCTCGTTGCTTGTTTCAATGAGAACGGTTTCGTCCTTGATGGAAACAATCTTTCCAATAATACCGCCGATGGTGGTGATTTCATCCCCTACCTGAAGGTTGTCTCTCATGTTTGCCGCTTCCTTTTCCTGCTTCTTCTGAGGCTTATACATGAAGAAGTAGAAGATTGCGATCATGGCAACGATCATGATGACGGTTGTGACTGCCTGCGCGCCGTTTGCCGCTGCTGTTGTATCTGTGGTAAGATAGAACATATTTCTTCTCCTATAAAATTATGTTGTGGTTTTCTATATTATATAATAAAACGTTTCAAGTTTCAAGAGTTATTCCCACAAATTAATAATAAGTTTATATTTATCCATATCCTGTCCGAAGGGGGTATGGATATACTTTTTATTGATCAGAATTTATATCTTTTGTATATTCCGAGCATGGAGATCAACTCGAGATAGCGGTTCTCCGCAAGACATCCGCCGCTTCCGAGGGCGTACCGTCTGTTCTCCGTGATCTGATACAGCTTCTCGCACCGTTTGTGTATGCTGGCGGGACCTGTACTGCCGAGGTAATCCACCCCAAGACCGCCGAGGATGGCAAGTCGGTCGCCGTATTCTTCCACGCAGCTTTCCGCGTTCCGTGGGGCATACCAGCCCGCGAGCCCCTCTCGGATCGCTTCTTCAAGGGTTCCGTCCATGAG
>JAZQUQ010000173.1:0-4376 GCA_045631365.1 Eubacteriales bacterium
ATGGCTACGATCCGACTTCCACGCCTTGGCAAGAGCATCGCGGATGGCATCAAGGAGGTAGGTGCCGTCTTCCGTATCCATATCGAGGAAGTAGTCGTAGTAATAGCGGGCATCACGGTTGATGGTCAGCTTCATGTTGAATTCATAGGGGAGAATTTCCGTAGAACCGTAATTCCAGCCGTACTGAATCAGGTCGTAGTATTCCATCATATAAGGAGCCGCATCGCCGTAGACCTTTTCGCAGAATTCCGCAATCAGAGCGTCCACATCCTCGTAAGGATTCCAGCAGAGCTTGAAGTAGAGCCAGTACGCCATCAGATTCATAGCGGAGGCATCCTTTTGGGTCTGGCGGTAGGTATACGCGGAAGGATTGGGGCTGGAGCCCGCCTTGGTGAAATAAAGGTATGCGTCACTTTGGTCGTTGGTGGTGCCGTCGCTGAAGAATCCGAGCAATCCGCGATCCGCATAGTAGATATAGTCGTTCTGCAGACGGTACCAGATGGGTCTTTCATACCAGCCGCGGACAAAGTGACAGAAGTAATAATCAAAAATCATGATTTTGTCGTGCTTGTCCACCCACTCTTCGTAATACAACGCTTCCTCGATGGCATCGGACATGGCATAACCCGCATCCCATTCGGCAAGAGCCACGGAGAAATGCTCCTGAGTCATGTCCTCATGGTAAGGACAGAACCAGATACTGACATTGTCATCCGGTTCGCAGATGGGAGCCTTGGTAGACCAGCCGTAGGCAAAGGTGTTGATGATCACATCGGGGTATTTCTCCGCAACCTTCCGTGCCACGCGGTTGATGAAGGTGCAGAGCACGGTAGATTTGTAGGAGAGATCCGTGGGTTCCACAAACTGACCGGGCGCGTATTCAAAGGGGAGATTCTGATCGGGATATACGCCGGAGACAAAGCCGTGGTCCATCTGGCTGACGGAGTAATATTGGGGACGGTTGGCATCGTCGTATTTATCCAGATCCGCAATGACCTTTGCCGCAATGACCTCGGCGGTCAGCTCGCTCCAATAGTTCACCTGACGGGAGGTGGAGGCATCCAAAGGTTCGCCGTTCACGTTCGTTTCCCAATACTCGGTCTCGTTGGGATCATAGAGGGGACTGGACGTGACGAGATAGGTCACATTGTGTCCTCCCCCTGCAGGGGTGATGGTGTTGTGCTTATTGCGGGTAAAGAGGAGTGTGGAAGAAGCACTTGCCCAGCGGAACTGGAAGGGAGATTTTTCACGGTAATCCGCCGAAACCACATCGATGGTGGGCATTTCGTCGTAGATAGTCCCCCCCTCGGTGCTGTTGACCCAGATTACATCCAGGTTTTCTTCAATAAAGTCATACACACCGTTCAGCGCACCGTAGTCATTGGCACCGAAGATGTAAATCTTGCCGTCCTTTTGCCGAACAGCAAAGCCATCGTCTCCAAAGCGGCGGAATCCCACTTCGTTGTCGCACTCTTCATAGGTAGTGCGAAGCCACGCCATATCCTCGGGGAACAGCTCCTCAAGCTCAGGCACGGTGTCGGGAGTACCGATGATAATGGGCAGACTTCCCTCGTGCACGGTATCGGTTACCGCAACCTCCGCACCGCCGCTGATCAGCTTAATGTGGTAAGCCAGCTCCTCTGCTGCGGTCTTTTCCTTGTCGGTAGCATTCATCGCAAGGACGATATGTGCCTTCGCCACTCCGTTTTCGGTAATCAGGGAAGTATCATAGGAGGAATCAGGTGCGACCGTTTCCACAACATCCGTTTCGGGTGTTGATGTTTCGGGTGCATTGGTAGCAGGGGAAGCGGTTTCTACTGCTTTTGTCTCGGATTTTTCCGTTTCTTTTGTTTCAACGTTACCGCACGCCGTCATGGCTGATGCCAGCATCAGCAAGGCGAGGATGAGGGACAGTGTTCTTTTCATACAGTCTCCTTTTCATGACAAAATAATTCAAACTCTATTTGTCATTATTATATCAGTAAAACCGCAAGAACACAAGGGCATTATTGTCCAAAAATACGGGGCATGGATTGTGAGCTTTTCACAAAATCACAAGTGACATCTTTTTACATCATTGCAGAAAAAATTGACACCCGTATTGCAATTTTGCGGATTTTGTGATATGATAAAAGTATCTTTAACACACAGATGCGAAAGGAATCAAACTTATGGCTACATCAAGACTGATCGGCGACTATCCCGTCATCGGCATCCGTCCCGTCATCGACGGCAGACGAGGCCCTCTCAAGGTAAGAGAATCTCTGGAAGACCAGACCATGGCAATGGCGAAGGCGGCAGAGGCACTCATCACCGAAAACCTCAAGTATTCCGACGGCACTCCCGTCAAGGTTGTTATTTCCAACACCACCATCGGCCGTGCGGCGGAAGCGGCGGCTTGTGAAGCACAGTTCAAGAAGGCGGGCGTGGATATCACCCTCACCGTAACTCCCTGCTGGTGCTACGGCTCCGAGACCATGGACCAGGACCCCAATACCATCAAGGCGGTATGGGGCTTCAACGGTACCGAGCGTCCCGGTGCGGTATATCTCGCATCCGTTCTTGCTACCCACGCACAGAAGGGTCTGCCCGCGTTCGGCATCTACGGCCACGACGTGCAGAATCTCGACGAAGTAACCAACATCCCCTGCGACGTAAAGGAAAAGCTCCTCCGTTTTGCCCGTGCTGCCGTTGCGGTTGCTACCATGAAGGGCAAGAGCTATCTGCAGATCGGCTCCGTCTGCATGGGCATCGGCGGTTCTCAGATCGACCCCAGATTTATTGAAGAATACCTTGGCATGAGAGTGGAATCCGTGGACGAGGTGGAAGTGATCCGCCGTATGTCCGAGGGAATCTACGACGAAGCCGAATTCAAGAAGGCAATGGAATGGACCAAGGCAAACTGCATCGAAGGCTACGACAAGAATCCCGAAGAAATGCAGAAGACCCGCGCCGAAAAGGACGAACAGTGGGAATTCGTGGTGAAGATGATGGTGATCATCAAGGACCTGATGAACGGAAACCCCAACCTTCCCGCAGGCTGTGAAGAAGAAATGGTGGGTCACAACGCCCTTGCGGCAGGCTTCCAGGGTCAGAGACAGTGGACAGACTTCTACCCCAACGCAGACTTTGCGGAAGCCCTGCTGAACACCTCCTTCGACTGGAACGGTGCCCGTGAGCCCTATATTCTCGCAACCGAAAACGACGTTCTGAACGGCATCAGCATGATGTTCATGAAGCTTCTCACCAACCGTCCTCAGATGTTTGCGGACGTGCGCACCTACTGGAGTCCCGAGGCGGTAAAGAGAGCCACCGGCTACGATCTTGAAGGTGTGGCGAAGGACAACGGCGGCTTCATCCACCTCATCAACTCCGGTGCATGCTGTCTTGACGCCAACGCAGCCGCTGTGGACGCAAACGGCACTCCCGTCATGAAGGAATGGTACAACGTAACCGAAGCGGATCAGAAGGCGATCATCGGCAACACCACATGGAACTTCGCCGACCTCGGCTACTTCAGAGGAGGCGGATATTCCTCCCGTTTCGTAACCAATGCGGAAATGCCCTGCACCATGATCCGTCTGAACCTGGTTCAGGGTCTCGGACCCGTGGTACAGCTTGCGGAAGGCTGGACTGTCAAGCTTCCCGATGAGGTTACCGACACCCTGTGGAAGCGGACCGACTATACATGGCCCTGCACATGGTTCGCTCCCCGCTGTGACGGCAAGGAAGGAAGCCCCTTCAAGACCGCATACGACGTAATGAACAACTGGGGTGCCAACCACGGTGCCATCAGCTACGGCCACATCGGCGCAGACGTGATCACCCTCTGCTCCATGCTCCGTATCCCCGTATGTATGCATAACGTACCCGCGGAAAAAATCTTCCGTCCCGCATCCTGGAACGCATTCGGTATGGACAAGGAAGGTGCAGACTACCGTGCCTGCGCCGCATACGGCCCCAGATTCGGCAGAACCACAAAGTAAAGATACATTCTACTATGGATGAGTCATCTCATCCATAGTAAGCCCCCATTTCAAAAACTTTTATACTATATAGCAAATAAAGAAAGCAGAAAACGCTCTTTGGGGTTGTCCCTTGGAATGTTTTCTGCTTTTGTTATGGTTTATTTGGTGTTTGCTTCCTTCAGCTTTATCGCACGTTCTACCACTTGCTTGAATCGGGGTTCCCCACGGACTCCGTCAAGCCATTCCCAGCCGCAAGAAACGGTCAAGAGACTGTACAACAGACCGGGCGAAAGCCGGAACGTCCACTTGCCGTAACGATGTTCTGTTCCGTCGGGAAGGTAAACAGACTCCCATACGCCCCGCTTTACGGTAATCTTGCCGAAGAGTACCTCATCGCCAAGCCCCAGT
>JAZQUQ010000174.1:0-3268 GCA_045631365.1 Eubacteriales bacterium
CGGCAAGCTATGTAGCGCTGTTCAAGGGAAAAAATCTGATCCTCATCAACCGCGATCCCACCCCCTATGATTCCATGGCGACCCTTTGCATCCATGATTCCGTGGGAAAAATCCTCGGAAATTCCGCGGAATAAAACGGAACACAAAAAATCCTTATCAACGAAAGGAACCGTATCCATGAAAAGAACCGTATCACTGCTCCTTGCGGCTCTGATGATCGCATCCGCCTTTGTTTCCTGCGGAAAAACCGAATCTGCGGAAACAAGCGCCCCCGAAACAAAGCCCGTTGAAACCTCCGTCACCGAAACCCTTGCGCCCGAAACCGATGCGCCCACCCTCTCCTTCCCCACCGACAAGCTGACGGAAAACGGTGCTGCCCTTTCCGCCGTGGTCATCTCCGCCAACGCGACCGAAACGGAGCGTCTTGCAGCGGAAGATCTGGTTTACCATATCAAAAAGGTCAGCGGTGCTGACGCTGCTCTCGTGAACACCGTAGCGGAAGACGCTCTTTCCATCGTTATCGGTACTCCCGACACCTTCCCCGAGCTTGCCGAATTGTTCCCCGAGGATATGGCGTGGCTCTCCACCCTTTCCGAAGAGGACGGCAGACGTTGGGGCGACGACGGCTTTGCCATCCGACAGAAGGACGGTGTGATCTACATCTTCGGTATGAACGCCAAGGGTGCCATGAACGGTACCTACGACTTCATCGAAGAAAACATGGGTGTCATCTGGACCAGTGCTTACGAAGAAGTGGGTCTTCTCTATACCGAAATGCCCACCATCGAGATCACAAGTGTGGACTACCGCGAAAAGTCCCCCTTCCATACCCGTACGTGGAACCTTGCGGGATACAAGGACTACGACGACACCCGCACATTCACCCTCATGAACCGGAACAAGATGACCGATTCTCCCTTCCAGCACTCTTTTGCAGGTCACAACCTCAAGTATCTGGTCAAAACCAGCCCTCTCTACAACCCCGAGATTACCGAATACTGGAACACGGATTTTGAGGGAAAACGTCTGGGCGCAGATG
Organism: Eubacteriales bacterium; assembly: GCA_045631365.1. Taxonomy (GTDB): domain Bacteria; phylum Bacillota; class Clostridia; order Oscillospirales; family CAG-272; genus UMGS1696. Next base: position 1,040 of record JAZQUQ010000174.1, read on the forward strand.
CATCCCCCCAGGTTAACTTCTGGAGTGATCTCACCATTGAGGCAATTGCCGCGTCCCTTATCAATATCATCGAGACCGACAACACCCGCTATGTGTTCGTGGGAATCGAAGACCTTGCCATGGGCCGCAATATCCCCGAGGACAAGGAACCCTTCGAATACGCCCCCGGTCAGTTTGTAAACCCCGAGGACGAGGATTATATCACCACCGTATACTACACCTTCCTCAACAAGATTGCAGCCATCGTAACCGAAAAGTACCCCGACGTAACCATCGGTACCTTCGCCTATACCTTCACCGAAAAGCCCCCCAGATGCGAGATCAACCCCTGCATCCTTTTGGAATTTGCTCCCATCTATGAAGATATCACCGACTCTGTAGACGCAAGAGAGTACGACGACAACGCCGCCATCTACAACAACCTCGAAGCATGGAAAGAGTACACCAACAACATCTATATGTATAACTACTACGGATGCTACATGGTTTCTCTCATCTACTGCCGCCCCATTTGGGACAGAATCGCCTCCGACCTCCGTTATTATGCGGAAAGCGGCTTCTTCGGACTTCAGCCCGAAGGATTCCGTGACGACGGCGCTACCCATTACTACAGCAGCCGAATCCCCTACCCCCTCGACGAAGAAACCGGCATCACCACCAACCATCAGGGCTGGCTCCTCAACGGTCTCACCTTCTGGATCTATCACAAGCTGAGCTGGAACCCCTATGAAGATGTGGATGCGCTGATCGTGGAATACTGCGACAAGGTCTATGGTGCTGCATCCGAGCATATGCAGGAATACTACCGCCTCCTTGAAGAAGGCTGGAACAACGGCAGAGATGCCTACATCCAGTACGGCGACCTCATCGATACAGTTCTGTATTCTGTCATGTACAACACCGAAGGTCTGGCAGCAAAAATGAAGGAAGCTCTTGACAAGGCATGGGAAGCTGCCGACGACACTATAAAGGAACGCCTGCAGTTTATTGTAGACACCTTTGAAATGAACATTGAGTATTAAGACTCGGAGGACCCTGCCATGAAAACAAAACTTCGTTCCGTTCTCTTTCTCATCATCACAGCACTCACTCTGGGGGCAGTGTTCATTTTGGATACCATCCCGAACCACCGTTTTGGCTATGGAGATTGGAGCATGTGGCTTACCCTAACCCTGTTCCCCATTCTCTTTCTCCTCCACGGAATTCTGTCCGGTGTGATCCTCAACGAATTCAGAAATATTCTTTATTACACCGTGACCCCTTTGGGAATTTTTGTGGTGTTTGCGTCGGATCGCCTGATTTCGGATCAGCTCGGATTTTGGGTCAGCCTCCGCAGCGCACTCATCGGAAGCGTTTTGTATTTCACCCTTTCCTTCCTTGGATTCGGGCTCGTCATCGTCTTCAAGAAAGCATTTTTTGCCTTTTCCGACTACGGGAAAAAGCCCCGTGACCGAAAACAGGGTTAACAGTCAAAAAAATCGCTCCGTCGGAGTCAATCGATTCCAACGGAGCGATTTTTATTTATTTGTCACGGACGTGTCATCGGACGTGCTGCCTTTTCCGCCCACAATTCTCGCCACATCGACCACGCCTTCACCAAAAATGTACGCAATCAAGCCGCAGATGCCCGTCTTAAGCATTTCCACCGCTTCCGCATCCAGCTCGTCACCGAAGATCGCCGTCACCACAGCGAACACCGCACAAAGCACCGCCGCCCACAGCTTTCGGGAGCTGAGCTTCTGCTTCCAGTTCACCTTCGTGCTGACCTTCTCACCGGAATTGCTTTCGTTTTCAACGGGAGTTCCCTCCGTCTCGCCAAACAGAGATTCAAAGATTTCCTTTTCGTTACTCATTGTGCATATCCTTCCTTTCTTTCATCTCAAGTTTCGTCTCTTCCCTCTTGATCAATCCGCTTATAATCAGCTCCACGGCACCTACTCCCGCTACCGCCGCATACGCACCTGTGAAGTCATAGCCAGTCACAGACTGCATGATCACCACAAAGGGGAGATAGATGCCTATGTAAACCAATAACGCCGTCAAAAGCCGTTTCAGCCACCGCATCACTTGCCCTCCTTCAGCTTGCGGTACAGATCCGCCGCGTACTTGTATCGGTCAAGATACTTCATGGTGTCCTCCGACAAACCGAAGCGCTTTTTTGCTTCCTCGCGGTAGTCCACACCGTAGGTTCCCGCCTTGTTCTCTACCCCAAGGAACGGCGCGGGATTC
>JAZQUQ010000175.1:0-15766 GCA_045631365.1 Eubacteriales bacterium
CGATCCGACTTGACCATTACGGAGATCCTGGAGGAGGGTGTTGCGGGAAACGGCGGCGCGAAGAATGCCTATGTCAAGGGATATCGCGTGGCGGCAAAGACAGGTACCTCCGAAAAGAGAGATAAATACGATGAAAACGGCAATACTCCGTGGCGTGTAGGCTCCTGCGTGGCGTATGCACCTGCGGATTCTCCGAAAATTGCGGCGCTGATCATGGTGGATGAACCGTCCATCAGCAGCGTGTACGGAAGTGTGGTTGCCGCACCGTATATTTCCGACCTGCTCTCCTTTGTGCTCCCCTATATCGGGGTGGAGGCACAGTATACGGCGGAGGAGCTTGAGAATCTTGACGTAACGCTGTCCAATTACATCGGTGCGTCGGTGGAAAATGCGGTGGCGGATCTGAGCTGGCGCGGCTTTGCCTACGAAATCGTTGGCTCGGGCAGTACCGTAACGGCACAGATTCCCGAGGCGGGCGAGAAGATCTCCAGCGACAGCGGTATTCTTCTCCTCTATACGGGGGACGAAAAGCCTGCCAATACCATTACCGTTCCCAATGTGGTGGGAATGAGTGCGTACAATGCCAATACAACCCTTGTCAATCTGGGGTTGAATGTAACCTTTGCGGGGTCCCTCAACGGATCGTCCGCGACGGTAATCAGCCAGAGTCCTGCGGCGGGCACCGTGGTATCGAGAGGTACCATTGTGGAAGTTACGCTGCGGCATCTGGACATGACAGACTGACAATGACGGAATGACAAAATCACGGAATGAGAAGCGGAAGATTTCATTTTCTCACGGAAAGGGGTTTTGTCATGAAAATACAGGAGCTGCTTCGCGGAATCGAGGTTTGTGAGCTATGCGGTTCGGATGTTCCCGTTTTGGGGATTGCCTCCGATTCCAGATGTGTAAAACCCGGATGGATGTTTATCTGTGTAAAGGGGATTCATCGGGACGGCCACGATTTTATCGGTGAAGCGGTGAAGAACGGAGCCGTATTCCTTGTGGGTGAGGACAGAGAGCGGCTTTCGGCGGCGGGCGTTGGCTTTGCGGTCTCAAAAAACACCCGATTGGCGGAGGCGTTGATCTGGAACAACCGATACGGAAACCCTGCTTTCGGCATGAAGACGGTAGCGGTAACGGGCTCCATGGGAAAGACTTCCACGGTGATGATTCTTCGGGAAATTCTCGAGAAATCGGGAATGAAGACGGGGGTGATCACCACCATTCGGGCAATGGCGGGGGATACGGTCCTTGATATGGGGCAGAACGGAGGCTCCTCCGTTTCTGATATCAGCGGTGCCATGACCACGCCCGATCCCGAGTATTTCATGGGTGCCGTTGCCAAAATGAAGGAGATGGGCTGCGAGGTGCTGATTTACGAGGCGTCCTCCCATGCCATCGACCTTTGCAAAACGGATGCGGTTTCTCCCGATATTGCAATCTTTACCAATCTAACTGAGGAACACCTGGATTATCACGGAACCATGGAGCAATATCTTCAGGTGAAAGCAAAGCTTTTCCGACGTGCGAAGATGGGGATTATTAATACGGATGACCCCTATGGCAAGCGGCTGACGGAGATTGTAACGGACACCCCTTTTGTGACCTGCTCCATGGAATCTCACCGTTTGTGTGAGGTGGATACCTGTGCCCTTCGGTATACGCCCAAGGGGGGAGAGGGGTTGGAGTACATCTATTTCTCCAATTTAGCGGTTTTCCGCGTGACCACCCCGCTGATCTGCCGACATTCCGTGTACAATACCATGCTGGCTGCCCGCTGTGCCATTGAGCTTGGGGCGGATCCCCTGACGGTGAAGGATGCCCTTGCCCATATCCGCGGTGTGGACGGCAGAATGCTCCGTGTGGAGACCGGTGTGGATTTCGGTGACAGGAACCCTGTGAGCGTGTTTATCGATTACGCACACACCGCGGCTGCATTGGAGTCGGTTCTTCGCAGTCTTTGTGAGCTTCGGCAAAAAGGGAGTCGTATCCTCCTTGTATTCGGCTGCGGCGGTGACCGTGATCCTTCCAAAAGAAGCAAAATGGGGGCTGTTGCTCAAACGTACGCCGATTTTACGGTGGTGACGGGAGACAACGCCCGAACGGAGGACCCGCTGAAAATCATTTCCGACATTCTTTCGGGAATGGGTGCGGGAAATCCCTTTGTGGTAATTCCCGACCGTACGGCTGCCATCCGTTATGCGGTAGAGCATGCCGATTACGGCGATATCCTTCTCCTTGCGGGAAAGGGACATGAAAAATACGAGATCGACCGCTTCGGAAAGAAGCCCTTCGACGAAGAAAGAATTGTGAGGGAAGCGATGCGGGATTTCTTCGGCTGTTAAAGAAAACGGCAGTCTGTGTCATCCGACACGGATTATTTTGAATACATAAAACGAGAACCTAACAGAACTACGGTTTGAAGTCACGGGACTGCAGAGGACTGCGGGACGGATTCAAACTTGCTTTTGTGCCAAGGGAGGTCGATATGTACGACTTCGGAGGCATCAAAAGTCTAAGAAAGGCATGGAAAAGAAAATGAGTGTAGCACTGAAATTAAAGACCCTTACCCCGGCGCTGATCCGTCAGGTAACCGGAGGAAAGCTGGAAATATACAACAATTGCTCCGAGGATACCCCTCAGACTGCCATCTCCATCAAATCCGGAGAGGCGGGAGAGGGCGTGATCTTCTGCGCCATCAAGGGAACCCGTGTGGACGGTTGTGATTTTATCGCAGATGCGGCGGCGGCAGGCTCTACCTGTTTCCTCTGCAGCCGTGTGCCCGATTCTGCGAAGAACTGCCCCCACCCCTTCTGCGCCGTTGTGGTAGAGGATGTGGTGGAAGCCATGGGAACTCTTGCCGCATGGTACAGAGGGCTTTCGGATGCATCCTTTGTGGCAATTACGGGAAGCGTGGGGAAAACGACGACCAAGGAGTTTGTGGCTGCCGTTGCTTCTGCCGCGTTCAAGACCCACAAAACAGAGGGAAATCTGAACAACGAGATCGGCATGCCGTTGACCCTGTTCGGATTGGAGCCGGATCATAAGGTGGCGGTTGTGGAAATGGGGATGAGCGGCCTTGGGGAGATTGAATACCTGACCAAGCTGGTGCGCCCCGATATTGCTATCGTGACCAATATCGGTACCTCCCACCTTGCCTCCCTCGGCACCCGTGAGAATATCTGCCGTGCCAAGATGGAGATTCGCTTGGGCTTGAAGGAAGGCGGAAAGCTCCTTCTCAACGCAGATGAGCCTCTTTTGTTCGATCAGTGCGATCAGCTGGAGAAAAAGCCCTATCTCATGAGCGTTCATAATCGAAACGGTGACTTCCGTGCGGTGAACATCCGTCAGAATCTGGACGGCATTGTGTACGACCTGATTTACGATAACAAGGCGGTGACCAATGTGGAGATCCCCGCCCTCGGAAAGCACAATGTGTACAATTCTCTTGCCGCCTATGCGGTGGGCGTGATGCTTGGAATGACGGACGATCAGATTCGCCGCGGTCTTCATTCCTTTGTAGGTGCGGATATGCGTCAGAAGGTGTATGACGTTGGCGGAATTACCATCATTGACGACTGCTACAACGCCAGCCCCGAATCCATGAGAGCGGGTGTGGACGTTTTGGTTTCCTATGCTCAGAAGAAAAACGCCCGTCCCTGTGCGCTTCTCGGCGATATGCTGGAGCTTGGGGAGTATTCCCGACTGATGCACGATCAGGTGGGACAGTACGTGGCACAGATGCAGGTGCAGAAGCTGTTCTGCTACGGATCTATGGCGGATATCATTGCGGAAGCTGCCATCAAGAAGGGTGTGCGTGCGGAGAATGTGTTCGTTTGTCTCGATACCCGCGATCCTCAGAGCATGGCGGATATGATTCTCGAAGCGCTGACCCCCGGGGATATTCTTCTGGTCAAGGCCAGCCGTGCGGTTCAGGCGGAACGTATTATCGAATGCATGAAAAAGCGGAAATCCAAGCGGATCGGAAAAAAACTCTGACGACCGCCGCTGGAAAGACAGAACGACAAAAACAAGTTTGGAGACGGTGAATCAATGAATTATAAAATTCTCTATGCGGCGGTATTGATTTTTACCTTTGCTGTTACGGTTCTTGTATCAAGAAAACTGATTCCCCTGCTGAAAAGCCGTAAGATGGGGCAGCCGATTTTGGAAATCGGCCCCCGATGGCACAAGAACAAGGAGGGAACCCCCACCATGGGCGGATTTGCCTTCATTGTGGCTTCCGTGCTTGCGGGGATCGGCGGCTGTATTTACCTCAGCATGGAAGACGGACTGAAAAGTACGCTCCCCTTTATGTTTACGCTGGCTTTGGGTGTTGCGGGCGGCTTGATCGGCTGCATCGACGACATGGCAAAGCTGAAAAAGAAGCAGAACGAGGGTCTGACCGCCCGTCAGAAGTTCCTTCTGCAGCTCATTGCGGCGGCGTTGTACCTTCTTGGAATGTCCTTGACCTGCGGCATTGATACCACGGTGTACTTCCCCTTTGTGGGTGCCGAAGTGGATTTCGGATTTGCTTACTATGTGGTGGCACTCCTTCTTTTGACAGGTGTGATCAACAGCGTGAATCTTACCGACGGTCTCGATGGTCTTTGCTCCGGCGTGACTGCCGTTGTGGGTTTGTTCTTTACCCTTGCGGCGTTCCTGAACGGGATGGCAGAACCGGACGGAGGGCTCCTCCTGCTGGGTGCCGTTGTGGTGGGAAGTACAACAGGATTTCTCGTGTATAATTTCTATCCCGCGAGAGTGTTTATGGGGGACACAGGTTCTCTGTTCCTCGGCGGATTGGTGGTCGGCGGCGCATTTATGATGGACAATATCCTTCTTGTGCTCCTGTTCGGTCTTGTTTATATCATCGAGACTGCTTCTGTTATGCTTCAGGTTACATACTTCAAGCTGACACACGGAAAAAGACTCTTTAAAATGGCGCCCATCCATCATCATTTTGAAAAATGCGGATGGTCCGAGATCAAAATCGGCGTGGCGGCATCGCTTATAACCGCGGCAGCCTGTGCGGTGTCCCTGGCGTTCGGGATGAGATAAGGGCAAAAACGGATTATTTATTTCAAAAAAGTTTTATGTGAGGAGGGAAGCCCGATGAGTGAAAACAGGGACAGAGCAAGACGCAGTCCCCAGGCGGTGACGCGGAATTCCGACGGCAGAAGAGCCGAATCGATTCGCCGGAGTACCCAGTCGGCGGAAAAACGGGCTTCTTTCTCAAGCGGAAGACCCATGACCGGGAACGGGCGTACCGCTTCCCCTTCAACGGTGCGGAAAACAGGAAATTATCGCTTTGAAGCGGAGCACATCAAGCCGTCGGGAGAATCGAGAACGGTGAACCGCGGTCGGACGGAAAATCCTGCTGATCCTCGTGTGGGCGAGCGCCGTGGGACGAAGACACGCTTTGTGACCGAAAAAAAACGGGAATCCAAGTATAGTGCCGTCCGAAACAGTCAATCCTTGGTAGAGCTGAAAAAGCAGGAACGGGCGCTTCGTACAGCGGAAAAAGAACGGAAATGGCAGGAGGACGTGGTCCGAGTTCGCGGCGGTGTGGACCGAATCATGCTTGCCATTATTCTGATTCTCGTTTGCCTCGGCAGTATCATGGTGTTCAGCGCCAGCTATCCCGTTGCCATTGCGGAGGGAAAGGACAGCCTGTTTTATGTGGAAAAACAGATCAAAATCGTTTTGGGCGGTCTTGGGGTGATGCTGCTCGCATCCTTTATTCCCTACAGCTTTTACAAAAAATGGGGTCCCTTTGCGGCATACGGTCTTTCCATCCTCCTTCTGATTGCGGTTTTGTTTATCGGCAAATCGGAGGGAGAGGCAAAACGGTGGCTGGGCGTCGGCGGCTTTACCTTCCAGCCGTCGGAGGTTATGAAGGTATCCTTGGTTTTGATTCTTGCGTGGTATATCGAGAAGTTCAAGCCGAAAATGGAGGCTCGGATCAATCGGAGACATACCATTCTTTATAACGTGATTTGCCCCTGTATCTTTGTGGGGGCGGCATGCCTTTTGATTTTGTTGGAAAAGCATTTGTCCGGTACCATCATCACGGGTGTTGTGGCGTTTGCGGTGATGATTGTGGGCGGCTGCCACTTTGGCTGGACCACCTTGTTTTACGGTATTGCGGGAACGGCGGCGGCAGGGATTTTCCTTCTGCTCAACCCCTACGCTCTGAAGCGAATCACCACCTTTACCGACGAAAATGCCAATAAGTTAGATGAGCTTTATCAGACCACCCAGGGAATTTACGCCATCGGCTCGGGCGGCTTGTTCGGGCTTGGCTTTGGTCAGAGCAATCAGAAATACAGCTACGTCAGCGCGGCACATACGGACTTTATCTTCGCCATTTGGTGCGAGGAAATGGGGTTTGTGGGAGGCGTGTTCCTTGTGGCGCTGTTCCTTGCCTTTATCTGGCGTGGGTATGTCATCGCATCCCGTGCGCCCGACACCTTTTCCATGCTGACCGCGTTCGGGATTACCACTCACGTGGGGCTGCAGGCATTTCTCAATATGTGCGTAGCTTCCGATATTATTCCGAATACGGGTATCTCCCTGCCGTTTTTCTCCTACGGCGGCTCGTCTCTTCTGGTGCTTCTCGGTGAAATGGGACTTCTTCTTTCCATTTCCCGTCAGTATTACCGCAAAAAGAGCGATCTTGAGAGAGAACAGCTTTTGAAGGAAATCGGTTGATTTTGAAAATTATGTAGTTTCCGTCTTTGGGGACAATATTTCCGGAGGGAATATGAGAGTATTAATGACCGGCGGAGGTACGGGCGGACACGTCAATCCTGCCCTCGCCATTGCAAATACCATAAAACAGAACGACCCCGACGCGGTGATCGCTTACGTGGGTACCAAAAAGGGAATTGAAAACAAGCTGGTTCCGAAAGCGGGATATCCCCTTTACCATGTGGAAATTCAGGGAATCCGCCGCAGCTTATCTCCTTCCAATCTGAAGACCGCATATCTGGCGCTGACCGCTCCTCACAAGGCAAAAGCCATTTTAGAGGAGTTCAAGCCCGATATCGTCATCGGTACGGGAGGGTATGTGTGCTGGCCTGTGGTGAAAGCGGCTGCCGATATGGGGATTCCCACGGCACTCCATGAATCCAACGCCATTGCGGGCGTGGCGGTGAAGATGCTTCAGAAGAGCGTGGACCGCATTTATCTGAATTTTGAAAAAACGGCGGAAACCCTCCACTGTGATCCCAAAAAGATTCTGCGGGTGGGAAATCCGATTATGGGTGAATTCACTTCTCTTTCCAAGGAGGAGGCACGTCGAAAGATGGGACTTCCCGAGGGATGCAGATACGTGCTTCTTTCCTACGGGGGAAGCATGGGCGCGGAAAAGGTCAACGATGCCGTCCTTGCCGTGATGCGTGAGTTTACCGCAAAGCATCCCGAGGTGTACCATATTCACGCTACCGGTTCCATTGAGCATGAGCTTTGTACTTCTCAGTTCAAGGAAATGGGACTGGATCGGTGCGAGAATATCAGCCTCAACGAGTATATTTACGATATGCCCTTGAAAATGGCGGCTGCCGATCTGATCATCTGTCGGGCGGGTGCCATGACCGTGTCCGAGCTTGCCATGACGGGGAAGGCTGCGGTGTTTATCCCGTCCCCCAACGTGGCGGAAAATCACCAGTACAAGAACGCGAAGGTTCTTTACGATGCGGGTGCCGCTGCTCTTTATGAAGAAAAAGACCTTGAGGATGGGGCAAGTCTCCTTGTGGCGGAGGCAGAACGGCTTCTTTCTCCCGCAGGCGACGCCGTGCGCGGGGAAATGGGTGAGAAAATCAAGCAGTTTGCGGTGAAAGATGCCAACAAACTGATTTACAACGATATTCTGAAGCTTTTGAAAAAATAAGCTCCAAAGGACGGTTCAAACGGAAATGAACGAAATTTCAGGAAAGAAAAAAGGAGGAAAGGGGGCGGAGTATGACTGCCGATGAGACAAGATACGCGGGTGTCAGGGAAGGCTATTCCTCGACAAGAGACCGCAGCGCGTGGGAAAATACCCGCACGGACTCTCCCCCTCGGAGAGAAAACAATGCTCCCCCTGCGGTGATGTACGTTTACGGAGACAGAGTCTGCCGAAAGGTTTCCAAGCAGAGGCAGCTTTACGAAGAGTACGGTGCTGCCGCAGGCTTCAACGGGCAGGGGACTGTCCGAAAGAAACGATATAAGATTGTTCTTGAGAACATTATCAACCTGTTGGAGTCCATCGAGGAACGGCGGAAACAGGACGTGGAATCCGCAAAACACAGCGCAGTAATGCGGAAAAAGCTCATCGAGCACAGACGGGGCTTCCTCCTTGCGCTGTTTATGATTGCCTTCGTTGTGGGAGCTATGCTTCTCGGGTACAACCTGTTCTTCGGGATCAGCAGCATCTATGCGGAGAATACCGTGAATTACAACGGGGATGCGGTGATTGCCGCTTCCGGAGTGACGGAGGGGGACAGGCTGTATTCCTTCCGCGCCGATGAAGTGGAGGATCGGATCACCTTTGTGTGTCCCTATATCCGAAGCGTCACCGTGGAGAGAACCGTCCCCAACCGTGTCAGCTTTACCCTTGAGTCGGATCAGGCGGCGTATTGCGTGAACATTTACGGGGAAACGCTGGTGCTTTCCGAGGGACTTCGGGTTCTCGGGCATTACGATCCCGCGGTGAACGGTACGCTGACCGAGCTTTTCCTCCCGGAGGTCAAGTATTCCGTAGAGGGACGGGTGATCGTTTTTGCGGACGAACGGCAGGAACGCTTTGTTCGTGAGGTGCTCTCCTGTATTTCCGCAAGCGGTCTGAAGGATCGCATCGGTGCCGCCGACCTCCGTGATGCGTACGACGTGGAGCTGGAGTGTGACGGGCTGTATCTGATGAAGATGGGCGGAGAAAAGGAGTTTACAAGTAAACTAAAGATGGCGGAAAAAACCATCGCCGACCCCGATTTCACCAAAAATACGCCTGCTTTTATCGATCTGGCTACGGTGGGTGAGGCAAGCGTGCGCTACGACCATACGCTTGACCTTACAAGCGCCTCATAAGGTGTCGGAGAGGACGTTGTTTTGCGGTAGGGAAAATGAAGAAGAATATTTTATAAATTTTTTGAATTTTTTTAAAACCCTATTGCAAAAACGGCAAAAATGGAGTATTATATATAGTGTATAACTAAAAATGTATGTAGAGTGGGGTTATTGTGACACATAAGGGCGTTTTTTGTGTTGATAATCGGCTCTGCTCTGAGTTTTCGATTAAAAAATATGTGGGATAAGAGAAGGAGGGCATACAGATGCCGTTTGAATTTGAAGCAAATACATACGATAGTGGTGTAAATATAAAGGTAATCGGTGTCGGCGGCGGCGGTAACAATGCTGTTAACAGAATGATTGCCGATCACGTTCAGGGCGTAGAGTTTATCGCGGTAAACACCGATATGCAGGCTCTCGCAAAGTCCGATGCTATCACAAAGATTACCCTCGGCGAAAAGCTGACAAAGGGTCACGGCGCAGGCTCCAATCCCGAAGTGGGTGAAAAGGCAGCGCTGGAAAGCGAAGAAGAAATCAGAAAGGCACTGGAAGGTGCTGATATGGCGTTTGTTACCGCAGGTATGGGCGGTGGTACCGGTACCGGTGCGGCTCCCGTTGTGGCAAGAATCGCCAGAGATATGGGCATTCTTACCGTTGGTATCGTAACCAAGCCCTTCGCTTTCGAAAACAAGAAGAGAATGTCTCAGGCGGAAGCAGGTATTGCAAAGCTGAGAGAATTTGTTGACTCCCTGATCATTATCCCCAACGAGAGACTGAAGCAGGTAGAAGAAAAGATCACTCTGATCAACGCTTTCGCTGTAGCGGACGACGTTCTCCGTCACGGTGTACAGAGCATTTCCGAGCTGATCAACGTTCCCGGCTATATCAACCTTGACTTTGCCGACGTTACCGCTGTTATGAAGGACGCGGGCTATGCTCATATGGGCGTAGGCGAAGCAAGCGGCAAGGATAAGGCAGAGCTTGCGGCAAAGTCTGCAATTTCCAGCCCCCTGCTTGAAACATCCATTTCCGGTGCAAAGGGTATCCTGATCAGCATTACCGCATCTCCCGACATCAGTCTGGACGACATCGATAAGGCATCCGCTATGGTTAGTGCAGAGGCTCATGAAGATGCAACCGTTATCTGGGGTGCTGCTTTCGATACTTCCATGGAAGATACCATCAAGGTTACCATCATTGCAACCGGTTTCGAAAACAAGAACGAACCCGATCCTGTTTTTAACAAGAAGACTGAACTCGCTGCAGGTACGATCAAGCCCTTTGCTTCCGGCAGAATCGAGCGCGGCGTTCGTGTTGAGGACAAGCGTGCACAGGCAGTTGCAGAAGCTCAGGAAGAGGAAAAGGACGATGAACAGCCCATTTCCGACGATGATTTCAACGAGATCATCAAGATGCTGAGAGAAGGCAAGAATCAGACAGCAAATAACGGTCAGAAGCGTTATTAATGGACAGGTGTACAATCCTTTGTCGCTGTACAATGACCTTTGAAACAGAAAAGCCATGGGCGGCGTTCGCTTATGGCTTTTTTTGCCCTCTCGGAGAAAGAGGACAAGAAGGGGATTTTTTCTCCGAAAACAGACAAACTTATAGGAAAGGGAACCTCCCGAAAAGGGAACAATGAAGGAAACGCTGATTCATAGGAACTGTTCCTGTGACGATTTTTGTAACTTTTCTTTCATCAGCGGATACTGACAGGATATACAGGTGAAGTATGGCTTTTTCCACCTTTGATTTTTTATTTGTTTTTCTTCCGATTTTTTTGGTTCTGTACTACGTCGTTCCCGCCGGGAAGAGGAGCCTTGTGCTTTTGGTGGGGAGTGCGTTGTTCTACGTGTACGGAACCCTTTCTTCTCCCATCAGCATGATTCTGCTGGCGGGACTGACGGTTTTGACCTATTTCACGGGCATTGCCATGACCAAAGAGGACGGGAAGGACCCCATGCTGATCGGCGTGGTGACGGTTCTTATGTTCGGAATCCTTCTGTTCTTTAAGTACAACGGATTTTTCCTTGGGAAGGACGGGTTTGCCCTCCCCCTTGCCATCAGCTTCTACACCTTCAGCATGAGCAGCTATCTCTTCGACGTATATCGGGGGAAGATTCCTGCGGAACGGTCCTTTATCCGTTACGGGGCGTATGTTTTGATGTTTCCTAAGCTGCTGTCGGGCCCCATTGCCGTGTATCGCGGTATTGCGGGGGAGATGCAGTTGAACGAGCTTCGGGAGAGCCGTATCCGTTTCCGTAATGTGGACGGCGGTATGCGAACTTTTTTGTACGGGCTGGGGATGAAGGTTCTGGTGGCAGACCGTCTGTCGGGCCTTTGGAACGAGGTGGGAGGAATCGGCTACGACAGCCTTTCCGTGCCGATGGCGTGGCTGGGGGTTCTGGCGTTCTCTCTCCGTCTGTATTTCGACTTTTGGGGATACTCCCTGATGGCAGTGGGGGTGGGTGAGATGTTGGGATATCATCTTCCCGAAAACTTCAAGCACCCCTACGCATCGAAGACCATGACGGATTTTTGGCGAAGATGGCACGTGACCCTGGGTGCGTGGTTCAGAGATTATATCTATATCCCTCTTGGGGGAAGCCGCTGCTCCGCTGGACGGATGTTTTTCAATATGGGCATCGTTTGGCTTGCCACGGGCGTGTGGCACGGCTCCACGGTGAACTTTTTGCTGTGGGCGGGCTTTTTGTTTCTCGTTATTTGTCTTGAAAAGCTGTTTTACGGAAAATTCCTTGAGAAAACAAGGGTGATCGGACATCTCTACATGATTCCGCTGATTCTGTTCAGCTGGCTCTTGTTTGCGGTAACGGATGTAAAGGAACTGGGAATCTACGCGGCACGGCTGTTCTCCTTTGGGGAAAGCGGGGTTAATCCCATGGACTATGCGGATGCGCTGAAGGACTATGGCGTGTATCTTGGGGCGGGGATTGTGCTTTCCGTTCCCGTCGTTCATCGCGTGTGGGAGGAGAAAATTAAGGATACCGCCCTTGGGACGGTTATCCTTCTCGGTGTGTTTGGGTTCTGCCTCTATTCCATTGCAATGGGACAGAACGACCCGTTTATGTATTTTGGCTTTTGATTGATGGGAAAGGGTTGGCGTAAGCGTGAAAAGAAAAAAGACATCCCCTGTTTTGGTGGTCTGCCTTTCAGTTATGATGGTTCTGTTGTATCTGTTCGGCTTTGTGCTGAGGGAGACGGCGTTTGTCGGGAATGAGCTCTATGAAGAGACTCCCATTCCCGCCCTGCCCTTTGTGTATCTCTTTGACTCATCCTATCATGCTCAGGTGAAGGCGCAGCAGTATGAGGAAGAGAAGAAGAATCCCGCGGAGACGACAGCACCTGTGATGGAAACCGACGTGTCCGAAACGGAGCCTCCCGTTCCCGTGGAGACGGAGTTTGTTCCGCCCATGAAGACGGTGTACACGAAAGGGGAAGTGACCGCGGAGTATTTCAAGGATGCTCTGTTTATCGGGGACTCCCGGACGGACGGTTTGTATCTTTACAGCCGTTTTGAGGGAGCGGATTACTTCTGTGCCAAGGGTTTGACCGTATTTACACTTTTCGAAGAGAAGGGGCGTGACGGAAAAACCGTGCTGACGGATCTTCTGTCCGAGAAAACCTACGGAAAGATCTACCTGATGCTGGGGATCAACGAAATCGGCACCAATCTTGACGCGTTGATATCGAAATATGCGGACGTGCTGGAGCAATTGAAGGCGTTGGCTCCCGAGTCCATTTTCGTCCTTCAGGCGAACCTGTCCATCGACGAGAAGACCTCGTCCACCACGTGGTACATGACTGCCGACCGTATCCACCAGCTGAACGATCGGATCGAGACGCTGGCGGACGGAGAACGGGTCTTCTATATCAACGCAAACGACATGTTCTGTGACGAAACAGGCTACCTGCGGAAAGAATTCACCGGCGACGGCGTCCACCTGTACGCCAAATACTACGCCGACTGGACCGCATGGCTCTGTCAAAACGCTATTATAGAGGTTGAGTGATGAAAGGGGGAGGGAAGAAAACTTTTTGCGGCAAAAAATTTTGCCCAATGTTTTCCTCCCTCCCCTGTCTGAACAAGTTCAGTCTATTGAGCAAAGCTCAATGACCCCAACCCCACCTACTTTTCAAAAAACTTTGATATGGGGGGATATTGTGGTTTTGCGAGAAAATGTTATTTTTTTAAGTTTTTAGGGAACACTTTACCTACCCATTTTTTCAAAGATTTTTAAAAGGTGGGGTGAAATTTTGGCGGAGCCAATATTTCCGGGGGGAGGAAAAGCTTTTTGCAAAAAAAGTTTTCCTCCCCCCAAAAAAATAGTTATGCTACAAGGCGGTTACGTCTTTTTTATCTGCTATGATTAACCGAGATACTTTCTCCAGAAGTTGAGACCGTACTGAACCATTTCCTCGCCCGCTTCCATGGAGGCATTCTTCGCGGTTTCGGCGAACCAGTCTTCCGCTTCCTCGAACTTTTCGGGACGGATCAGCTCGGGTCGGAGTGCCCACAGCATGGAGGTTTCCTGATATCCTGCGTGGTCTGCTTCAAATTCGCGGGGGAGGAGGGGCATGACGCGGAGCCAGTCCCAAGGATTGTTGGCGTTGTCTTCCGCTTCGTAGGCTTCGTGGGTGGTGTTTGCTCCCCACCAGCCGATTCCGCGCTTTTCTTCCAGATATTTGAAGATGGCACGGCGGGATGCGTCAAGGCAGGCAGTTTCCGTGGGGTTGAAGTCTTCGGTCTGATGATAGAGGACGGTGATTACGCGGCGGAAACCGGAGCGAAGGAGGGAGAGGTAGATGTTGTACATCATTTTGTTCAGCACTTCGCCGTCCATGTCGATGCTGTAGCCTTCGGGTCCCTTTACCGCATAGCTGGCACAGCCGTACCAAACGGGAGGAGCAATGATGATGTCTCTCTCCTGCTCCAACCGTTCCAGAAGATAAAGGGGAGTCTGTGTGTCGGTACCCAGGGGAAGGTGATTGCAGTGATATTCCATAACCCCCACGGGGATGAATACGGGTATGTTCTTCTTTCTAGCCTCATCGAGCATATCGGGGTACATTTTTTCAAGTCTCATGATGTGACCAAGCCTTTCTTTGGTGATATGAAATCTCTTTGAGATGTATTATACCATCTTTTGCCCCTGAACACAAGGCGGAAAATGAAACTTTTTTCTGTACAGCAAAAAACAGAACTCCGCTTGTGACGGAGTTCTGTAATTGATATGTAGTTCGATTAATATGCGATACCCTGAGCGAGCATTGCTTCAGCAACCTTGAGGAAGCCTGCGATGTTAGCACCTGCAACCAGGTCGCCTTCCATGCCGTAATCCTTTGCTGCCTTTACGGAGCTTTCGTAGATATTCTTCATGATATCCTTCAGCTTTGCGTCAACTTCTTCAGCGGACCAGCTGTAACGCATGGAGTTCTGGCTCATTTCCAGACCGGAAACGGCAACACCGCCTGCGTTTACTGCCTTGGAAGGAGCAACGATAACGCCGTTTGCCTTCAGATACGCAACTGCTTCGTTGGTTGTGGGCATGTTGGATACTTCAACGTAGTACTTCAGGCCGTTTGCAACCATCTTCTTTGCGTCGTCCAGGTTAACTTCGTTCTGAGTAGCGCAGGGCATGATAACGTCAACCTTTTCGCCCCAGGGCTTCTGCTTAGCGAAGAAGGGAACGCCGAACTTTTCAGCGTAGTCTTCCACACGGTTGCGGCAGGAAGCACGCATTTCCAGCATGAAGTTGATCTTTTCGGGAGTGTTTACGCCGTCCTTGTCGTAGATGTAACCGTCGGGACCGGAGATGGTAACAACCTTACCGCC
Source organism: Eubacteriales bacterium (assembly GCA_045631365.1). Taxonomy (GTDB): domain Bacteria; phylum Bacillota; class Clostridia; order Oscillospirales; family CAG-272; genus UMGS1696. The sequence goes on from JAZQUQ010000175.1 coordinate 14,909, forward strand.
CAGCTCTGTGATCTTCTGAACAGTACCCCAAGCAACATTACCGAAGCCGGATACTGCGAAGGTCTTACCCTTGATATCTTCGCCGAAGGAAGCGAGCATATTCTGAGCGTAGTAAACAGCGCCGAAGCCGGTTGCTTCAGGACGGATACGGGAACCGCCGTAGGAGAAGCCCTTACCGGTGAGAACGCCTGTGAACTCGTTGCGGAGTCTCTTGTACTGACCGAAGAGGTAGCCTACTTCGCGAGCACCAACACCGATGTCACCTGCGGGAACGTCTGTGTCAGCACCGATGTGCTTTGCGAGCTCTGTCATGAAGCTCTGGCAGAAACGCATCACTTCGCCGTCGGACTTGCCGGTGGGGTCGAAGTCGGAACCACCCTTACCGCCGCCCATGGGGAGACCGGTGAGAGAGTTCTTGAAGGTCTGCTCGAAGCCGAGGAACTTCATGATGGAAGCGTTAACGGAGGGATGGAAACGGAGACCTCCCTTGTAGGGACCGATTGCGGAGTTGAACTGTACGCGGTAGCCGCGGTTTACCTGAACGTTGCCGTTGTCATCAACCCAGCTCACACGGAAGGAAATCTGACGTTCGGGTTCAACCATACGTTCGAAAATGCCTGCCTTTACCAGGTCGGGGCGCTTTTCAACAACGGGTTCGAGGGACTCGAATACTTCTTCAACAGTCTGAAGGAATTCGGGCTCGTTTGCATTTCTCTTGCATGTATTTTCAAAAACACTGATAAGATAGGGGTTCTTTAATGCCATGATTATGTACCTCCAAAATAAGTTGGTCATTCCATGCCCGTACAATGACAATAGGGCATTCTAAATAACGGTATAATTATACAACTTTTTTCG
>JAZQUQ010000176.1:0-4638 GCA_045631365.1 Eubacteriales bacterium
GCTTCGGTGGCAGGAGCCTCGGTAGCGGGAGCTTCGGTCGCGGGGGCTTCGGTGGCAGGAGCCTCGGTAGCGGGAGCTTCGGTCGCGGGAGCTTCGGTGGCAGGTGTACCTGCCTCAGGAGCTTCGGTCGCGGGAGCTTCGGTTTCGGGAGCCTCGGTCTCGGGAGCTTCGGTCGCAGGAGCCTCGGTCGCGGGAGCTTCGGTCGCGGGAGCCTCGGTAGCGGGGGCTTCGGTCGCGGGGGCTTCGGTGGCAGGTGTACCTGCCGCAGGAGCTTCGGTAGCAGGAGCCTCGGGCGCATTGGTTGCTGCGGTCTGTGTCTCGGTGGCCTGAGTTTCGGTTGTGCTTGTCTTACCTCCGCAGGAAACAAGAACAGAAGAAGTCATTACCAATGCAAGAAGAAGGGCAAACAGTCTTTTCTTCATATTTATTAATCTCCTTAAATTAGTTTTTGGTTTTAAATTATTTTATGCCGAAGGGAGTGTTTTTGGCATAAGACGGGGGATCGGCTTTTAGTTTTTTGTTACCGTGATTTCCGCGTTGGAAACACAGGAATCTACCAAATCCGAATCAAATTTTACGAGGGACGTCATCTCCACAGCGGTTGTTCCGACGGGAGCATCTTTGCTGATTTCAAATACAATACTTCCGATTACGGCGTTCAGAGAGGAGGTATCCTTCATAGCAAGGACGATAACCTCTTTTTCGTCGTCGATCCCTCCGGGGAGTACGCAGTAGTTGTCTAAGAAATTCTGATAATCGGCGAATTCCTTAAATGTAAGAATATCTTTGTCGTATGTCAGCTCGTAAAGAGCAGCGGAATTGACGTCTGTGGATGCGCTGATGCTGATAACGACCTCAACCGTTCCGCCCCGAGGGCCTTCTGCTCCATGCAGGGTGAATACAACGGGAGATTCTTCGGACGAAGGGACTCCTCCGGGGATGATGTCCCGGTTCGGTGCAGTTGTTTCCGCAGCAGCCGAGGAGGTTTCCTTTGATTCCGTTCCTTCGGGAGTGGATGTGCCGCAGGAGGAAAGCATACCGGTGGATGCCAGCATCAATACAAGAAGAACAGACAAAAGCTTTCTTTTCATATTTGATCTCCTATACATGAAAAAATCAATCTCTTCTATTCTACCATAAAACAACAGATTTTTCAATCGTTTTACAAAAATAATATTGTAAACAACAAAGGACTGTTTTGTGAAGGCAGAGTGAAAGCCTTCGCAAACAGTCCTTTTTTATGCATGATTGGGAAAATCAGCCTTCTACGGTAACGGAGCCGGAACGAACGATGGAGCTGATCTGGGTGGAGGAGTTCTTTACCACACTGCTCATGGAAACAGCGACGGTACCCGCCTTTGCGTTATCCTTAACCTTGAACGTTACCTCGCAGACCTTACCCGTCAGCATTTCCGCTTCGTTCAGCAGGATGGAAATTACCTTATCGGTGCTGTCCAGGCCCATTTTGCCGAACACGGATTTCTGACCTGCATCCCCCAGCTCGCCGAACCCGATGAATTCGAGTACATTTTCGTCATACACCAGCTGGTGGAGGGCAAAAGCATTGGCGTTGGTGGTGCTTGTTACGGTGAGATCCACGGTAATGGTATCTCCGGCTTTGGCTGTAACGTCGGAAAGGGCGAACTCTACGGGGTAAGTCTTTTCGCCTCCGCAGGATACCAGAATCATAGACAGCACGCAAACGGCTGCAAGGAAAAGAATACGGAAGTTTTTCTTCATAACAGTCTCCTTTTTTGTTTGATTGACTTTATTTTACCACAGATTTTCTTCTTTTTCAACGGGTTTTCGGAAAATGGGGCGTTTCCCATGCGGTAAAGGCGTTTCCCATGCGGTAAACAGGCAAAACAAAAAATCAAGCCCTATTGGACTTGATTTTTTCTATGGGGGAAGGTGGATTCGGACCACCGAAGTCGAAGACAACAGATTTACAGTCTGCCCCCTTTGGCCGCTCGGGAATTCCCCCTGGAGCTGGTGATCGGAGTCGAACCAACAACCTGCTGATTACAAATCAGCTGCTCTGCCATTGAGCCACACCAGCATTTTATATAATTTTTTGTCATTCGGGAAGGCTTTTCTTTGTGCATTTGAGCATTTCCCTCAGCGACGGTATTATTATATCACAACAAGATCCGTTTGTCAACACTTTTTTTCAAATTTCTCAAACTTTTTTTGCGGGAGTTTTGGTATGGCCTGTCAGAGGCTTTCTCTTATCCGATCGGAATGTGGGAAAGTGGGTTCTTTCATCCCCCGAGCGTACATTAAAAGTTCAAAAAATGTCAATACTGGTGATATGTTTGTGTGATAAAATGAGCCGTAAAAGTTTCCCGTAAGGGAGTTTCATTCTGTATAAACCATGTTTTATAAAACGGAAAGGCAGGTTATTATAATGAAAAATATGAAAGCACTTCTGGCGCTTCTGCTGATTGCTGCGGGACTTACCGCATGTTCCGGTGAGACAGCCGGCACACCCTCCGAAGAAACCAAGGGTCAGGAAAATACTCCTGTTGAAACCACTAAAAACGATGTGATTGAGACTGAGGAAGCGGAAACCGAGTACAATGGCTTTGTGCTGGATCCCGATGTTCTCACTCTCGATACCGAAAACGTTGCTCTGTTTGTTAACGGAGAAAACCCTACCTACGATAAGGAAAACGGATGTCTTGTTTTCGTTGTTCCCGGTCTGATCGAATATGATCTGAGTGAACGTGTAGAGGTTGTTCTCACCACGGACGGTGACTTTTCCATCCTGGACGGTACTCTTGTTACAGACAAATATCCTTCTCTTGTTGGAGAGAACGGTTATTACGGTGCCGCAATTCAGTTTGACTATGATATGATCCCCGGTGATTACGGGTTCTCTATCAAGTTCTCTGTTTACGACATCGGCTTCAAGTACAATATGCAGTAAGGAACAAAAAATCAGGGGGCTGTTGCATTTGCGATGCAACAGCCCGTCGAGTTTGATTTGGCGGTCTGAAAACCGCCATTTGGGACATAAAAATGTCCCAAAACATCAAACATCGCACTCAAATTCCTTCGGAATTTACAAAAATAGCTCCTTTCGGAGCTATTTTTGTGGGGGTGTTCGCTTAACGCGACACCCCCCTTTTTTTATTTACTTGATCATGTCAAGGAAACGGGTGTAAACGAAATCGGTATCGTTGGGGCCTGTGCGAGCTTCGGGTGTGAACTGAACGGTGAAAATGGGAGCAGTCTTGTAAGAAAGTCCTTCGTTGGTTCCGTCGTTGATGTTGCGGAACAGTTCTTCAGCCACAGCGGGGTTCACGGTATCGCTTACAACCGCATAGCCGTGATTCTGGGATGTTACGTAAATCTTTTCGGTTTCGGTGAACTTGGTAGGATAGTTGCCGCCTCTGTGACCGTACTTCAGCTTGGTGACGGAGAAACCGTGTGCCAGAGCGATAAGCTGGTGGCCGAGACCGATACCCAGCATGGGAATGCCGCTCTTTACCAGAGTGGTGAGCTGGTATACGGGGAGGACACAGTCTGCAGGATTGCCGGGGCCGCCGGAGAGAACGATTCCGTCAGGCTTGATTGCCAGGATATCCTCAGCGGATGTGTCGTGGGGGAATACGGTAACTTCACAGCCGTGACCAACCAGCGCACGGAGAATATCGCCTGCCTGACCGAAGTCGATGAGGGCCAGCTTTTTGCCTTCGCCCTTGGTGAATACTGCCTTGGTGCTTACCGCTTCCACCGCATTGGTGATACGGAAATTGCGGATGGCTTCAAGATCTGCCTTTGCGGGATCGTCGGTGATCATGCCGTTCATGGTGCCGTTGTCACGCAGAAGCTTGGTCAGCGCGCGGGTATCGATGCCGGAAAGACCGGGCACGTTGTTCTTCTTCAGATACGCATCAAGTTCCCCATTGCTGCGGAAGTTGGATGCAATGTCGGAAAGCTCACGTACAATATAAGCGGAAATGCACACCGGAGATCCGTTTGCGTCGGATTTGATGAAACCGTAATTGCCGATCAAGGGGAAGGTCTGACAGATGGCCTGTCCGATATATCTGCCGTCGGAGATGGACTCCATATAACCGGTAACAGCATTGTTGAATACAATCTCGGCGATAACGTCACGGTCCGCACCGAACGCTTTGCCTTCAAACACGGTTCCGTTTTCTAATACCAGGTATCTTTTCATTGGTGTGTTTTCCTCCATGCCGCTCCGTATGGTTGATGGATGGCGGCGTCCTGATTGTTGTAAATTGGGATAAGTCAGAGAGAATTGCAGTGTTTTCGGCAGATTGCCCCACTGCCCCACAATACATTTTCTCTATTATACCACACTTGCCCTGCTTTTTCCATAGAAATTTTGCGGAAAGAGGATTTTTTTTCAAAATCGGCAATTCGACCAACTGAGCCAAGAGGTTTTTCGGCGTTATAAGGCAATACCGCACAACGCCGTTTGGAGTGGCGGAATTTATCGGATTTCTCTCATTTCGAGGTAGTATCTCTTGCTTTCCGCTTCGCCCATGGAGAAGGCCTTGCGGGGGAGGGTGCCGTGGGCTTCTACGTAGGGGAACAGTTCCATTTTGTCCATGCCGTCGAACACAAATCCTACGGTGTGAGCATCCTTTGCAAGATCACGGG
>JAZQUQ010000177.1:0-3543 GCA_045631365.1 Eubacteriales bacterium
CCCTTCTTACCCCTGAGTGGGAGTGATGTTTAGCTGAAATTGTAAGCGATCCGTCCCACTCCCGAGAATTTCCCTTACGTGAAATTCTCCAAAGTTTGTTGAGCTAACCAAAACATGGGAGTGATGTTTAGCTGAAATTGTAAGCGATCCGTCCCACTCCCGAGAATTTCCCTTACGTGAAATTCTCCAAAGTTTGTTGAGCTAACCAAAACATCTGAACCCAGAATTGGAGGTGTTTCCAATGAAAAAAGCCATCATTACGGGCAGCTTTGACCCCATTACGTCGGGGCATGAGGATCTGATCCGACGGGCAGCCGCTCTGTTCGACGAGGTCACCGTTGTCATCGTCGCCAATACGGAAAAACGATCGGGTATGTTCCGCGCAGAAGATCGGCTTCGGTTCGCGGAGAAACTGGCAGAATCCCTTACCGCCGAAGGTGTAGGAAAAGTCAGCGCCATCCTCTACGGCGGTCTTACCTCGGAAGCTGCACATCTGGTGGGAGCGAAATTCATCGTCCGCGGTGCCCGAAACGCCACCGATTTCGACTACGAATACGGACTTTCCAACATCATGAAACGGTTCGATCCCGATTTGGAAACCATCATCCTCCCTGCAGATCCCACCCTCTCCTGCGTCAGCTCTACTTACGTAAGAGAGCTCCTAAAATACGGCTTCCCTCTGACAGGCTCCGTCCCCGACTCCATCGCAGAATTAGTCAAGGCGACCTATGAAGGGGAAGAACGATAGGGGATTTCATCCCAATTTCGCTTGCGAAATTAAAATAACCCCACCGGGGAATTGCCCTCTGGCCCCAATCTATGGAAAACAGAAACAAGTCCCATCCAATGACGTGATTACACCTCAAAGGATGGGACTTTCTTTATTTGATCATTTGTTTAAAAGTTTTTGAAAAGATGGGGGCGCGGGGGGGGAAAAACATTTCTCAAAAAGTTTTTCTTTCCCCCCTCTTTGCAATAAGAGCAGTTATCGCACCATGGTCCAGACCAGGAGATCTGTAGCGCCGCGGTTGGCGAGGGCGAGGTAGGGGATCAGCTTGGCGGTGAATGGGACTCGCGCTCCGTTTCTGCGGCGGTAGAGGGTATCCACCGCGGGCTTCCGTTCCGCGTCCATGGTGATCACGGGGGCGGGGAGCCAATCTTCCGCTGTAACCACCGCGCTTCCGTTGTCGATGAGGGTGATATCGCGAAGATTTTCACCGTTATCCACCCCTTCCATGCAGTACACAAGGGGACCGCGGGTCACGGCACATCGACCGGCACAGTCTGCTACGGCGGGGTTCGCTTCCATAAAATGTACGTTCATGGGCAGCTCAACCACAGCCTCTTCCCCGTCGGTCAGGTGGAAGACTGCAAAACCGTTTTCCGTTTCTCCCTCGTATTCGTCGCACCAGCCGGGAATCCGCACGCAAAGCTTCATGGGTTCGCCCTTGTAGCGGAAGCGGATGGTTCCCTTGGCGGGGTACTCCGTCTCCACGGTGAGGATGGCGTCCTTGCCCCCTACGGTCAGCTTGGTCTCACTTTCTGCAAACTGGTGGCAGTACAGGGTATCGCCGTCCTGGGTGTACATATACCGTCCGATGGAGCCCAGCATTCTCACCACGTTGGGAGGACAACAGGAGCATCCGAACACTTTCACTCTCTCCGTAATGGGAAGCCATTCTCCCTCACGGGCATGCTTTTTCAAGTCGATCTCCATGGGTACGGTGTAGAAAAAGTGATCTCCGCTGAGGGAAACGCCTCCGATAAAGCCGTTGTACCACACTTTTTCGATGATATCACCGTAGACCGTCTTTGCCTCAAGGTTCTGCAGCTCTCCGGCAAACATGGCGAGGGCAATCGCGGCACAGGTCTCGTTGTAGGTCGTGAGATTGGGCAAATCGTAATCGTACGTGTATGTCTCGCCGTGTCGGGAAGCACCCACACCGCCCGTAATGCTCATACGGCGGTGGATGATGTTGTCAAACACTCTGTGACAAGCGGCAAGAAGGGCTTCATCGCCGTCCTCCTTGGCAAGCATTGCCATGGCGGTATAGAGATAGTTCGCACGGACCGCGTGTCCCACCGCTTCGGTAATCTCACGAAGGGGAACATTGTCCTGATGATACTTCAAATTCCATATACCGGCAACGTCTGTGGGATTCCCCGTGCCGCGTGCGTTCAGGAAATGTCTCGCCAGACGAAGTGCCTTTTCATCCCCTGTATAGCGGTACAGACGGAGGAGCGCAAGCTCAATCTCCTCATGACCGGGGGTAGCAAAAGCAGCGGTTTTCTCCTCTGCGAACGCTTTCCAAATGCAGTCGATGTTCTTTCTCATGCAGTTGAGGAGGGTATCCTTCCCCGTTGCCTTGTGATAAGCGATGGCAGCCTCAATCCAGTGACCGGTGCAGTACAGCTCGTGAGCGTGGCGGTGCTTGAACACCTCGTCCGGTCTTACGGTGAGGAAATGGGAGTTGAAATACCCGTCTTCCCGCTGGTTCTTCTCAATATAGCCCACATATTCGTCAATGATGGCTTCCAGCTCGGGATGGGGCTCCCGTTCGATCAAATACGCAGCACCCTCCATCCACTTGGCAACGTCGGAGTCCCAGTACTCGTCGGGTTTGTTTGGTTCGCCCTCCTTCCAATCGCAGCGGAGTGCATCAAGACGCCCCGTCTCCTTGAAGCGGTCGAACACAGCCTGAACCGTGCTGTTCTTCACAAGGTCATAATAATACTTCCAAAATCCGCCCTTGATCTCCGTCGCCGCAAAATGCAAATTTTTCATCGTTACCTCCTGTTTTTGATATTTATTCATGTGGGGAAAACTTTTTCGAGAAAAAGCTTTTCCCCACAGCCCCTTCAAAAAGCTTTATACTACTTAAAAAATCAAGTTTTTATAACATCTTGACAAAAATCCGTGGTGATATTATAATAATACCATACTCCGTTTGTTTGTGAAACTGCGGAAATCGTAGAAAAGGAGTAAAAATCCGACTTATGCTTGAGACGGTACGCTACATCAGCTGCGGGAAATTCATCTCCAATGGTGCATGGATTCACCCCGACCGCGTCATCGACAGCCATGAGCTGATCTTTGTGCTGGAGGGAGAGGTCTGCATCAACGAAAACGGCGTGGAATATACCCTTCGGAAGAACGATATCCTTCATCTTGAGCCGGGACTCCGTCACTTCGGCTTCCGTGAAAGTGAGAACACGTCGTTCTACTGGGTGCATTGGACGGGACATCCCGAACGCACGATGAACAAGCAGTTCTGTCACGAAAATCCGTACAGTCTGTTTCTCCTGTTCAGTCAGCTCCTCCATTATTCCGAGGACAGCCGCTTCCCCGAAAGCCCCGATTACGTGACCCGTCTGATCCTTGCGGAGGTATACGCCGATTCCAAGGGAACCACGGAAAGCCGTCTTGCCAATCAGGTCACGGAATGGATTCGCGCAAACAGCAGACTCCCTCTCCGCGTCACCGATGCTGCCGACCATTTCGGATACAACGTGGACTATCTGAGCCGCCTTCTCCGTAAGCAG
>JAZQUQ010000178.1:0-4696 GCA_045631365.1 Eubacteriales bacterium
GCTACGATCCGACTTCGAATAGAAAAATTTGATTTTTATCGGATCGTATCCGATAAAAATCTACCGAAACATTCCCGAAGGGAATATATCGCACGCCGAAGGCGTATATCACATTCCGAAGGAATATATCACACGCTGCAAGCGTATATCACATTCCCAAAGGGAATATTACGAGGTACCATATGAAACACCTTACCGTCCGCGGTGCGCGGATGAATAACCTAAAGAACGTTGACCTCACCATTCCCCGTGACCAATTGGTGGTCTTCACGGGGTTGTCCGGCAGCGGAAAATCCTCCCTTGCCTTTGACACCATCTATGCCGAGGGACACCGCCGTTTTGTGGAATCCCTCTCCTCCTACGCCCGTATGTTTCTCGGTCAGCTGGACAAACCCGATGTGGACTCCATTGAGGGACTCTCCCCTGCCATTTCCATTGACCAGAAGACCACATCGAAAAATCCCCGTTCCACTGTGGGCACTGTTACCGAAATTTACGACTATCTCCGTCTGATGTATGCCCGAATCGGCATCCCCCACTGCCCCGTCTGCGGCAAGGAGATCAAGCAGACCACCACCGACACCATTATCGAAAAAATCATGGCTCTTCCCGAAGGGGAACGGTTCATGATCCTTGCTCCTGTGGTTAAAGGCAAAAAAGGACGGCACGAAAAGGTGCTGCAGGACGCCAAAAAGAACGGTTATGTCCGTGTCCGTGCCGACGGGATCATTTATGATCTCACCGAAGATATCGAGCTTGACAAAAACCTCAAACACAATGTAGAAATCGTCATCGACCGACTGGTCATGAAGCCCGATCTTCACACCCGTGTCTCCGACTCCGTAGAATGTGCCCTCCGTGAAGCAGACGGCAATCTGATCTGCGTCACCGTGCCGAGGGACGGAAGCGAACCGGTGGAAATGGAGTTCTCCACCCACTACGCATGCCCCGATCACAACGTCAGCATCGGTGAGCTGGAGCCTCGGATGTTCTCCTTCAACAATCCCTTCGGTGCTTGCCCCCATTGCTCGGGTCTTGGGGTTCTGCGTACCGTTTCTCCCGAAAAAATTCTCCCCGACAAGACCCTCTCTTTGGCAAACGGCGCCATCTGTGTCAACGGATTCAAATCCACCACGGAAGATTCGTGGAACGGTCCCCTCATCGCCGCAGCTTTGGAGCCTTTCGGTGTCACGTTGGATACCCCCATCAAGGATTACCCCAAAGCAGCGCTGGACGTTCTCCTCTACGGAAGTCAGGAGCAGTACCGTGTAGTCCGCTATTTCGACGGACTGTCACGGACACAGGTTGCCTCCTTCAGCGGTGTGATCCCCATGATCATGGAGCGCGCCAAACCCGGCGTCACCGATCACGAATACTACGACCAGTTCATGAATGATACCGAATGTCCCGTCTGCCACGGTGCAAGACTGAAAAAAGAGTCTCTTTGCGTCACCGTCGGGGGACTGAACATCCACGAATTCTGCTCCAAGTCCATCTCCGATGCCCTCGCCTTTGTCAACGCCCTCCAATTCAGCGAAACGGAGCTGGCAATCGCCCGCGAGATCATCAAAGAACTGAAAAGCCGCCTCGGCTTCCTCTTCAGCGTAGGTCTTGAATACCTGACTCTGTCGAGAAAAGCGGGTACTCTGTCCGGCGGCGAGGCTCAGCGCATCCGTCTTGCCACCCAGATCGGATCTGCCTTGGCAGGGGTGCTGTATATTCTGGACGAGCCGTCCATCGGTCTCCACCAGCGGGACAACTCCAAGCTCATCGCCACCTTGAAGAAGCTCCGCGACCTCGGAAACAGTGTTATCGTTGTGGAGCACGACGAGGAAACCATGGAGGAAGCGGACTATATCGTAGACATCGGCCCCGGTGCGGGTGTCAACGGCGGTCAGGTTGTGGCTGCGGGAACACCCAAGGAAATCGCCGCCATGGAAGGCTCCGTCACGGGAGATTTTCTCTCCGGCAGACGAAAAATCGCCGTACCCGCAGAAAGACGACCCGGAAACGGAAAATTCCTCACCGTCTTCGGCGCAAGAGAGCATAATCTCAAAAACATCGACGTCACCATCCCCCTCGGATGTATGGTCTGTGTCACGGGGGTATCGGGTTCGGGCAAATCTTCCCTGATCAACTCCATCGTGTACAACACCCTTGCCCATGAGCTGAACCGCGCCATTACCTTCCCCGGCGAGTTCGACCGAATGGAAGGCATGGAGCATCTGGACAAAATCATCGCCATCGACCAAAGCCCCATCGGACGGACCCCCCGTTCCAATCCCGCCACCTATACGGGACTGTTCAACGATATCCGTGAGCTGTTTGCCAAAACCCCCGGTGCCAAGCTCCGCGGCTATCAGGCAGGCCGCTTCTCCTTCAACGTTAAGGGAGGACGGTGCGAGGCGTGCGAGGGCGACGGGGTGCGAAAAATCGAAATGCACTTTCTCCCCGATGTATACGTGACCTGCGAAGCCTGTAAAGGAAAGCGGTACAACCGTGAAACCCTGGAGGTAAAATACAAGGACAAGAACATTTTCGACGTCCTCGACATGACTGCGGAAGAAGGCGTTGCGTTCTTCTCCGAAATCCCCCGAATCGCCAACCGACTGAAACTCCTCTGCGACGTGGGATTGGGGTACATCAAAATCGGTCAGTCCTCCACCACCCTTTCCGGCGGTGAAGCACAGCGCGTAAAGTTAGCGACCGAGCTTTCCAAACGTCAAACGGGAAGAACGGTCTACGTCCTTGACGAACCCACCACGGGACTTCACTCCGCCGACGTGGAAAAGCTCATCGACGTGCTGAACCGTCTGGTGGATCAGGGAAATTCCGTCATCATCATCGAGCATAATTTAGATATGATCAAAACCGCGGACCACATCATCGATATGGGCCCCGAAGGAGGAGACGGCGGCGGTACGGTCATTGCCCAAGGTACCCCCGAAGAGGTTGCCCTCATCCCCCATTCTTACACGGGGCAGTATCTGAAAGACAAGCTGAAAAAGAGATAACGCCCATGTACACCAGAACAAGAATGTGGGCCGCCTCCGATTATTCCCCGAAAAACAGCGGCGACAAACGGATCGCCGAGGACGTGGTAAAGCAGGCGGAAATCCGCAAAATCACCCGCCGTCCCATTCGGGATGAGGAAACGATGAAAAGGCTGTGTGCCTACCTCCTCTTTGACACGGAAAACATCGTCGTGGTAGAGCTTGATAAAAAACGCAAAGTACAGCGGATCCTCTCCGTCCCCCTTTGCACCTACTATGCACAAAGATCCGATTGGTACGTTTCCTCCATCGTGGGAAAGAACCGATTCGCCTACCGTGCCATTGCCATGCACATCAACGATACCACCCGAAAGGCAATGTTGGAGTATACCGACATCATCGAACACTTTTGGGAGCGGACGACCCTTGAGAATACCGTGTATTACCTGTGCCATGGGTTCGACGTTTACCGAAAGGATTACGTGCCGTACCAACCCTTTGATTTTACCCCCTATCTGGCGGAAATCGAAGAAGCCCTAAGACGACAGCAAGAACAGAAACGATCCGAAGAAGCATCAACAGACCGTAACGACTGATTAAAGGAGCCTGACATATGGCAGAGAAAAAGAATACAGGAAAAATCATCGCCGTCAACCGAAAAGCACGTCATGACTATTTTGTAGAGGACACCTATGAAGCGGGAATCGCCCTGTTCGGCACGGAGGTCAAAAGCCTTCGCGCGGGAACGGTGAATCTGAAGGACTCCTACTGCAAGGTCATCGGCACGGAGCTTTTCGCTCTCGGCGTACACATCTCCCCTTACGAAAAGGGAAACATCTTCAACCGCGACCCTCTCCGTGAGAAAAAGCTGCTGATGCATAAGAAGGAAATTCTCAAGCTTCAGCAATACGTCACCAGAGACAGCTATACCCTCGTCCCCCTGTCCCTTTATTTCAAGGGTTCCCACGTAAAGATGGAAATCGGACTCTGCAAGGGTAAAAAGCTGTGGGACAAGAGAGAATCCGACGCAAAATCCGAAGCAAGCCGTGAAATCGAGCGTTACGCAAAGTCCAAAAACCGCGGCGGCAGGTATGATATGGATTGAATCTGCAATTGGGGGAAGGAAATTTTGGCGAAGCCAATATTTCATCCCCCAAACTTTTCAAAAACTTTTCTGCACAAAGCTCATTATGAAAGGAGACTAAACCATGGAATTCAAAGATTTAATCACCAAGCGACGGAGTACACGCCGTTTCTCGGGCGGTGCGATCCCCAAGGAACACCTTCGTGCCATTCTGGAAAGCGGACTCCGCGCCCCCAACGCCTGCAACTTCCAGTCCTGGCATTTCTACTGCATCTGCGATAAGGAAAAAATCGCGGGAATGATCCCCCATATCCTCCGCTGGGACTGGATCAAGGATGCGGCGGCGGTCATCGTAGTCTGCACCAAATCCGCACAGCTTGAGGAACGCTTCGGCGACCGCGGAGCCATGTTCGCCATTCAGGATACGGCAGCGGCGGCGGAAAATATCCTCCTTGCAGCAGCGGACCTCGGCTACGGCGGCTGCTGGATCGGTGCATTCAAGGAAGACGACCTTCGGGATGCACTCAACCTTCCCGCAGAGCATCGCCCCGTTATCGTTCTCCCCATCGGTACCGTGGAGGAAGAAATGCCCCTGCGGGAACGGAATCCCTTAGAGGAT
>JAZQUQ010000179.1:0-5925 GCA_045631365.1 Eubacteriales bacterium
CGAAAGGTGCAGACAGCTGCTTCACGCACAAAAATTCCTTTCCCAATGGGACCAACCATTGGGAATCCCCTTCGGGGAACGGAATTTTTCGTATGTTTTAAAATGAGGAAATTATATGCCTGAATACATATTAAGTAAACTCAAAAATCGCATTCCCCTCCAATGGAAGGTGTGCTTCCTCGCCGCCGTTGCCGTTGGATTCCTTGCCCATTTCTATAAGATCACAAACTGGCTTCCCAACTGGGACTCCCTTGTGTTTCGGTACGACGGGCAGAACATGATCGAAATCGGGCGGTGGTTCCTCCCCGTGGTGACTGCCTTCAGCTCCTTTTACGATCTCCCGTGGCTGGCGGGTCTCATTGCCATCCTGTTCCATGGGGTGGGTGCCGTATGCATCACCAAAATGTTCGCCGTGCAAAAGTGCACCACAGCAGCTCTCATCGGCGGCTTGATCGCATCGTTCCCCACCGTTACCTCCGTCATGACCTACAACTACGTGGCGGACGGATATGCCCTGGCGTTCGTTTTCTCCTGTGCGGCAGCCATGCTCCTCACCGCGGAAAAGCCCAAGTTTATCGTTCCCGTGATCCTTATCGCACTTTCCGCAGGGATTTATCAGGCGTACATTACCGTTACCGTCATGCTCCTCCTCTGTCGGATGATCGTCCTTCTCGTCCATAATCGGAAGGAAATCAAGCCCCTTGTTCTGAGCGGCGTCCGCTTCCTCCTTGCAGGAGCCCTCGGCATGGCCATCTACTATCTCATGCTGACCGTGATTCTGAAGATCACCGGCACAGAGCTTCTGGACTACCAGGGGGTCAACAGCGCAGCCTCCCTCGGAGGAATCGATCTCGCAGGATCCTTGTACGTGATCAAGCATAACTTCACCGACTATTTCTTCGATTTTTCCGAAGGAATCACCGTGTTCACCGCGGTCAACTGCGTGGTTTGTCTCCTCACCGCTGTTTTCTACATCCGGAATATCATTCGGAACAAGCTCAGCTTCCCGAAGATTCTCGTCCTCGGCGTGCTGATCGTGCTCCTTCCCATCGGAGCAAGTATTCTCGCTTTCATCAACAGCCACGTGGACTACCACAACCTCATGAAAATGGGATTTGCGGTGTTCTACCTCTTCTTCCTCCTCGAATACGAGAAAACGGATTTCGAGAAGGTCAAGCTGAACACGGCAAAAGCATGGGCAATCCTCCTCACCTCCTTCGTGCTGATCTCCAATTACACGGTCATCGCAAACGTGAGCTATCACACGCTGGGTATGGCGTATGAGAAGTCCTACGGCACGCTCATCCGTATCGCAGACCGTATCGAGCAGACCGAGGGTTCGGAGAACTGCGGCACCATTCTCGTACTCGGAGAGCTGGAGGACAGCGACGCCTACAGCGCATACCTGTCCCTCCATATGACGGGAATTACCGAAGGTCATATTATCCGTGCCGACGACGAGGTGGTGGGACAAAGCGTGCTCTGCAGTATGCTGAACGACTACTGCGGCACCGATTATCGCTTCCTCGCAGGGGAAGAGAAGGCAGCACTCCTCGAAAAGATCAACGGAGAGAGCATGGGCAGCTGGCCCGCCAAGGATTCTGTCCTTGTTTATGAAGACGTCATTGTAATAAAACTTGGAGATTAAACAAATGGTGTATTTTTGTGCGGATGATTACGGGATCTCGAAAGCAAGCAACCGTCGCATCGAAAAATGTCTCGAGAAGGGGATTCTCAACAAGGTCAGCATCCTTGCGAACGGTGATATCACCGATTTCAAGGAGCGCTTGACAAGCAGAAACGCCGTAATCTGCCTTCATCTCAATCTGGTAGAAGGTCACCCTCTGTCCGATCCTGCGGAGGTCAAGCTCCTCCTTGCCGAGGACGGTACCTTCCGACACTCCTTCGGCGGGCTTCTCCTTCGCACCTTCTCCCCAAGGAGAAAAGAGATCGAACGGGAGCTTTACAGAGAAATCCGAAGCCAGATCCGATTCTGGAAAACCCATATGGGGGACGAACCCCTGTCCATTGACGGACACCAGCACGCGTATATGATCCCCTACGTGTTCCGCGTGATGATGCAGGTCATTGCGGACGAGGAGGTAAACGTCCGTTATATGCGTTTTCCCGCAGAACCCTTCAGCCCTTATCTTCTGACCCCGTCCCTGTACCTTTCCTACAGCGTAACGGGTCTGGCAAAGCAGTGGCTGCTGAAGTTCTTTGCCCACATCAACCACAGAAGACTGCGGAAAACCCAAATAAAACCCACGTTCTTTATGGGAGCAATGTTTTCGGGAAAGCTGACCGAAGAAAAGGTGAAAAAGCTCCTTCCCAAATATCTGCGGTTGGCAGAAAAACACGACAGACACGTGGAAATCGGCTTCCACCCCGGCTATTTCGAGGAAGGGGAAGTCCCCATGGCGGGATACCGTAAGGACTTCGAGCATTTCTACTTCTCCCCGTGGCGGAAGAGGGAATACGAAACCCTGATCAATTTTGAAGCGGCATCCATAGAAGCGGCATCAATATAATATCAAGAATACTATGAAAGAAGGATACGTTTATGGCATATATTGATAAAGAAAAAGTGGACGAAAAGACCCGACAGAAGCTGGAAATTCTGATTGAAAAATCCTATTCCTCCTATTGGAAGAAGAAGCGGCTGTTCGATATCTTTTTCGCAACCCTGATTCTTCTCGGATTATTGCCTCTCATGATCCTCATCGCCATCGTTATCGTCATCGACGACCCGAAGGCAGGGCCCTTTTTCAAACAGAAACGGGTGGGACGACATGGGGAAGAGTTCTATATGTACAAGTTCCGTACCATGCACCCCAACGCCGAACAGCTCCTCGAACAGCTGAAGGCAAGAAACGAAATGGACGGCCCTGTGTTCAAGATCAAGGATGACCCCCGCATCACGAGAGTAGGGAAGGTTCTCCGCAAGCTGTCATTGGACGAGCTGATGCAGTTCTTCAACGTGCTGAAGGGGGACATGACCCTTGTGGGCCCCAGACCTCCGCTTCCCGGTGAGGTGAAGTATTACACCGATTACCAGAAGCTCCGACTCCACGTCACCCCCGGCATCACCTGCACCTGGCAGATTCACGAAAACCGAAACGACGTCCCCTTTGAGGAATGGGTGGAGATGGATCTCGAGTACATACAGAACCGAACCTTCCCCGGGGACCTTCTGATCATGCTGAAGACCCCCATCGTCATGCTGAGCGCAACGGGAAGATAATACGGAACCCGTTCCGCGAAAAAATGAACCCACAGATTGGAGAAATTATCATGAAAGCTGCTATGCTGGGCCATAAGGTCATACCGTCGAGGCGGGGCGGGATTGAAAACGTCCTCACCTCCCTTTGTCCCCTCCTTGCGGAAGCGGGCGTGGACGTCACCTGCTACAACCGTTCCTCCGATCACGTGGAGAACGAATACGTCGGTACGGTGGATAAGGGCAAATACCGTAACGTGACCTTAAAGAATGCGTGGACGGTGAAGGCAAAGGGGGCATCCGCCATGGTCGCTTCCTTTACGGCGGCAATTGCGGCATCCTTCGGCGGGTACGATATCATCCACTTCCACGCGGAAGGTCCCTGTGCCGCCATGTGGATTCCCAAGCTGTTCGGAAAACGGTGCGTAGCCACCGTACACGGCCTCGACTGGCAGAGAGAAAAGTGGGGCAAGGGCTTTGCCTCCAAGTACATCAAGTTCGGCGAGCGGGTTATGGTAAAATTCGCCGACGAGATCATCGTGCTCAGCGAAAGCGCCCGTGCATATTTCAAGGAAACCTACAACCGCGACACCGTCCTCATCCACAACGGCATTGAAAAGCCCGTGCACAAGGATGCGGACAAAATCAAGACCCTCTACGGACTCCAAAAGGACGGATACATCTGCATCGTGTCACGGCTCACGGCGGAGAAAGGGGTTCACTACCTCATCGACGCCTACAACAGTATCCAAACCGACAAAAAACTGGTCATCGCAGGGGATACCAGCGATACCGACGACTACGTTGCCATGCTGAAGGAAAAAGCTGCCGGCAACCCCAATATCCTGTTCACAGGCTTCATTTCGGGGGACGTTCTCTCCGAAATCTACAGCAACGCTTACTTTGTCACCCTCCCCTCCGATATGGAAGGGATGTCCTTAAGCCTTCTGGAAGCCCTCGCCTACGGAAACGCCCTCCTTTGCTCCGATATCCCCGAGAATACTCTGGTGACGGAGGACAAAGCCGTGCACTTCCGTAAAAGCGACGTGCAGGATTTAGCCGAGAAAATGAACACCCTCTTCCAAAGGGAAGATCTGGTGAAACAGTACAAAGCGGAAGCCGCCGATTATATCCTTTCGAAATATAACTGGAAGGACGTGGCAGCCGCTACACACCAACTTTATAAGAAAGTCTTGGGAGAATAAACGAAAGGAATGGGTTCCATGAAAGGACATACCACTACCACAAAAACGAAAAAGAATCTGCGGGCAATACGGCTCCTGATCGTCAGTTTGATCTGCATCGGCGTTGCATTATCCGTCGCAGCGGTCGGCATCAGCTACGTGGTCAACCGTAAGTTCACGGAGACCTTTTACAACGTCAGCAGCCTGAAGGTGAACAACAAAATCCGCATTATCCAGATTTCCGACCTTCACGACTGCGTCTACGGAACGGAAAACGAAAAGCTCCTTGACCGTGTGAAAAAGCTATCTCCCGATCTGATCCTTCTGACAGGAGATATCATCGACGCAAGCAACGTTTCCATTGAACGGGTGCTCAACCTTTGCATGGGGCTGGCGGAAATCGCTCCCTCCTACTATATCTACGGCAACAATGAGGTGGAAAGGGTGTACGGTTATCCCCTCACCCGGCAGATGCTCGATAAATACATGGGCTACGACGACACCAACCGCAATCCTTCCGTTTTGAGGGAGATGCCAGATGTCTTTGAGGAGAAAATCGAGGCAACGGGTGTCCGCGTGCTGAAAAACGAAGCGGAAACCATCACCGTTGGTACCACCAAGGTGGACGTTTACGGGGTTCTTACCTCCAATCCCTCTTCCTTCTGGTCCTACGGCGGCGAAAGCTTCAACGACTACCTTTACACCAATGAAAATCATCTGAAAGTCACCGCCTTTCACGAGCCCCAGTCCCTTGAAGTATACGAACCCGAATTCTGGGGGGATATCCTCCTTGCGGGACATACCCACGGCGGCTTGGTGAGAATCCCCATGGTCGGTCCTCTCTATACCCCCGAGGGCGGCATTCTTCCCGCAAGAAACGATTTCTATGTCTACGGACGTTACAGCGTTCAGGGAAACTTCCTTGTAGTCAGCGGCGGTCTTGAAAACAATAATCTTTTCAGAATCAACAACGAACCGGAAATCGTCATCATCGATATCAATAAATTCTAATACAGAAGGGTGTTATTTCTATGATTTCCTCTCTTTTGCAGAAAATCCCCTTGGCAATCGCCGGCTTCGTGCTGATTGCTGCGGCCTTAACCATATATATTCGGGCCAAAAACGTGACAAAAACCGAGTTTTTACGCATTTTTAAGAACGCCAAGTATCTGACCGCGTGGGTGCTCATTGCCTCCATCGTGCTGACGGGATTCTTTGCGGTGTTCAATCATCTGAAATGCAAGCAGTACGCCATGGCGGTGATCTCCCTCAACTATTCCGAGGCGTCCCAGGCACAGAATTCCAACGGTACGAGATACAACATGGCGGAAATCATCTGCGATGAGGTGGTACGGCGTGCCATCGAGCTCGGTGCCTTCGAGGACGTAACGGTAAAACAGCTGAAAAGCGCTCTTTCCGTGTCCCCCTACGTGCAGGGTGACGTAAACGATGAGTCCAATTACCATATTTCCACCGAAGTCATCGTTCAGTATTGGGCAAACAAAGATACCCAGCATCTGG
>JAZQUQ010000180.1:0-4797 GCA_045631365.1 Eubacteriales bacterium
GCCGATTTCTTCGTCGGGGGTAAAGCAGATTTTGATGGTGCCGTGGGGGAGGTTTTTCTCCATGATCTCTTGAACAGCGGTCACAATGGCACAGATGCCCGCTTTGTCATCGGCTCCGAGAAGAGTGGTTCCGTCGGTGACAATGAGATGCTCCCCCTTGTATTTACGGAGAGAAGGATAGTCGATTTCCTTGAGGAAGATGGACTTTTCTTCGTTGAGACAGAGGTCTTCCCCCTCATAGCGGAGGATTTTTGCAGCGATGGGGGAATCCGCACAAGCATCGGAAGTGTCCATATGGGCGATGAGACCGATGGTGACGGAGCTTTCGGCGTTGGCGGGGAGAGTGGCGTAGAGGTAGCCCTTTTCATCCAGCTCCACGTCGGAAAGTCCCAATGCGGTAAGCTCTTCCGCAAGATATCTGCCGAACACCCGCTGTTTTTCTGTGCTGGGGACGGTTTCGGAGGTCTCGTCGGACATGGTGGGGAAGGAAACGTATTTTAAGAATCGTTCGGTTATGGTCATGGCATAAAATCCTTTCATTTTCTGTTGTAGGGGAACGTATTTACTCTAATTATACTCTTTTTTTGCCCGATTGTCAATGAATCGGCTTCGAATAAACCCATCCCGCCCGTGGTAATCGGTTCCGTTTTCTCCCGATATTTACTTTTCCAACGCCTTGCGGAATTACGGGACTTATGTTATAATGTAAATGAAGAATGATGCAATTATTTTTTTGGGAATGAAGGAGGAATATCCTTTGAATACAAAAAATACAGAGCTTTCTGCCGTTGGGCAGCAGGTGATCAGCAAGGTCAGACAAGTGGTGGTGGGGAAGGATACGGTTCTTCTCAAGGTCTTTGCCGCTGTGCTGGCGGGAGGACATATCCTCCTTGAGGACGTGCCGGGTATGGGAAAAACCACAATGGCGGTGGCGTTCTCCAAGGTTTTGGACTTGGAATACAACCGCGTTCAGTTTACCCCCGACGTTCTCCCCTCCGATATTACGGGCTATTCCGTCCCCGACCGTTTGACGGGGGAGATGGTGTATCGAAAAGGGGCGATTCTCTGCAACCTGTTCCTGGCGGACGAGCTGAACCGTGCCACATCCCGTACCCAGTCCGCACTCCTTGAGGCAATGGAGGAAGGGCAGGTAACAGTTGACGGGGTCAGCTATCCCTTGCCCCGTCCCTTTATCGTCATCGCGGCACAGAACCCTACGGGTGCGGCGGGAACCCAGCTCCTCCCCGACAGCCAGCTGGACCGCTTTGCCGTCCGACTCAGCCTCGGCTATCCGAAAGCGGAGGATGAGGTGGCAATGGTCCTGGGCAGACAGGGGCGAAACCCCATGAAAGACCTTGTTCCCCTCCTGAAACGGGAGCATCTCTTGGCAATGCAGCAGACGGTTTCAGAGACCTTTGTCCACAAAGCGGTTGTCGAATACATTGTGGCGTTGATCGGTGCTACACGGCAGTCTGAGGATATTCTCCGCGGTGCCAGCCCCCGTGTAACCTTGTCGGTGACTGCTATGGCAAAGGCGGTGGCCCAGCTTCGGGGACGGGATTACGTGGTACCGGGTGACGTCCGTGACGTTTTCCCTTGGACGGTTGCTCACCGACTTCTTCTCTCTCCAAAGGCGGAAGGAGAAGGAGTAACGGCAGAAGAGGTTTTGGCTGATATTTTAGCGCGTGTTCCTGCGCCCAAATTGCGATGATATGGCAAGACGAAGATTTCTTTATTTGTTCGGATTTTTGGGGAGCGCGGCGTTTTATCTGATGTATCAGGAATGGTTTTCTTGGATCGTGCTGATGATCGTTCTGTTTCTGCCGTGGCTGTCCCTTCTCCTCAGTCTCCGTGCCATGCTTGGAACAAGGGTGCGGCTGAAAGGGGCAGATCAGGTGCCGGTTGGAGGGAGCGGTACTGTTCAAGCAGAGCTTCGCTGTCCCGTCCCCCTTCCGCCTCACCGATGCAGAATCCTGGTAACACAGGCAAATACGGGACAGCATTGGGTTCTCCGTGACGGGGACAGCCTCCCCACCGAGCATTGCGGAGGGCTTGTGTGTACGGTTTACCGCGGAAAGGTATACGATTATCTCGGTCTCTTCGGAATGAAAATCCGCCGTACAGAACCTCGGAGAGTCCGTGTTATGCCCATCCCTCGTGAGGTCAGAATTCCTGCCGACCTCACTCGGATGCTCGGGCAAACGTGGAAAGCAAAGGTGGGAGGAGGGTTCGGGGAGCAGTACGAAATCCGTCCTTATCGAGAGGGCGATCCCCTCAACCTCGTCCATTGGAAGCTTACGGAGAAGGTGGATAGCCTCATGGTCCGCGAACCCATGGTACCCGACGGGGGGAGAATCCGACTGTGTCTCTCCCTTTGCGGTTCTCCCGATGAGCTTGACCGAAAGCTCGGCAGACTGCTGTGGCTGGGGAACCGACTCCTTTCGGAAAACGTCCCCTTTGAAGTCGCCGCACTGACAGGGAACGGATTGGAAATACGGACGGTTGATTCGGATTCGGAGTGGTTGCTTTGCATGGATACCCTTTTGTTCGCTCCCCTCGCTTCGGAGGAATGGGGAGGGAACACCGCTCCATGGCAAATCTCTCTGGGAGGTGAGCCGGATGAAGAATAAATCCCTTTCCCGTGTGATTGTCAGCATATTTTTCGCCCTTCTCTTTACCGTGGGAGCCGTGGGATCGCTCCTCACAGGCTTTGAACTCCCCGTTTCTTCTCATGCCCGACTCATGATCCTGATTGCGGTTTTCGCCATCCTTCCTCCCGTGCTTGTGAGTTTCCGTTTCGGTGTGTGGCTTCTTATCCCCGTTACGGTGCAGTGCGGCTATTGGATTTGGCAGGACGGGGCTTTGGGAAAACAGCTTCTGACCTTTGCCTATACGGTGAGCAGCAACTGCCATGCACTGTACGACTGGCCAATCTTCGGTACACCTGTTTCCGAAGAATTTGACCTTGTGCTGATCCTTGCGGCATTTCTCACCGCGATGGTGACGGGGCTTGGTGTGTATTTTCGTTTCAATTTGTTTGCGGTTCTTTCCCTTGGGAGTGTCCCCCTCGTTGTGACCTTCATGGCGGCATATGGAGTTCCGGACAATCGTTTTCTGTATCTCCATCTTTTGGGGTGCGTGCTTCTCCTGATTGTGGATCACACACGGCATGAGCAGCCCCACCGAACTCTTTCTTTGCTTCTTCGGACCGTGATTCCCGTGGGAGCTGCCCTTGCACTCCTGTTCCTATGCTTCCCCCGTGAGGAATATATCAACCGTGCGGAGGGGATCATCCATTGGTTTTCGGAGAAGGATCGTACGGGCGGTTCCTCGGGTTCTACAGGTTCGGGAAGTGCGGGGGAAAGCGGGTTGAATGAAGTAAAGCTTCGGTATGTTGGATCAAGGAACAACTCGACCACCCCCGTGATGAACGTGACTGCCTCTTACGACGGCACGGTGTACCTCCGCGGTCGGGATTACGATGTTTACACAGGGACAGCATGGCAGTCGTCTGAGGAACGGTTTGAACTTTTCACCGAAGGGAGCGCTGCCTCCGCTTGGCTGACCATCTATACCTACGATGTGCATGAGGTTTTGTACACCCCGTATTATTCCTCGGGTACGGTCTGGCTTACCGAGGGATTCGTGCAGAATCGGGAGAAAATGACTTATTACAGCTACTCCGTCTCCCGTACACCCCAAAAACGGTCCCCGAATTTCAGAGATTATTCCGATTATACCCTTCTTCCCCAGATTACGTTGGAATGGGCAGTACCCCTTGTGGAATCCATCGTATCAAGTTCTGCCGTGTCCGATACGGATCGTGCGGAGGAAATCGGGGCATACGTGCGGAATTCTGCAGAATACAGCTTGTCTGCCTCCGTCATGAGCGGCGCTTACGAGGATTTTGTCCAATGGTTCCTTGAAAAGAGCGATGAGGGCTATTGTGTCCATTTTGCTTCTTCTGCGGCAGTTCTTCTCCGTGCTGCAGGAATTCCCGCGCGGTATGTGGAAGGATATTTGACCGGCTGTGAAGCGGGAGAGGAAACCGTGGTAACCGCCCGTGAAGCCCATGCCTGGGTAGAATACTATGATTCCGACGGGGAAGTGTGGCGAATCCTCGAGGCAACCCCCGCCATGTTCAGCGAAGGCGTGGAGGAGACCGCAGCCGAAACGGATGTCTCTGAGGATGGTGCGGAAACCGAAGTCACGAGCCCCGAGACGGAGAGAAGACCGTTGAACGGCGATACAGCTGAAACGGAACAGGCGGAAACCGATTCCGAAGATCAGAATGCAGGAGAAACGGAAGAAAATTCCAAGGATTCTGTGGATCCGCCGCCCTACAACGTGTCAAAAAGGGTTCAAACAGCATTGATCGTACTTCTGTTCCTTTCGGTTTTGCCCATTCAAGGGGAAATCCGCCTTGCTTTGAACAAAAAACGGTGGAACCTCGGTGCCCCCAATGAACGTGCCATTTTCCGATGGAGCTTCTGCCGCCGATTGGCAAAGGGAGGGAATCAGCCCATGCCCAAGGAGTTGGAGTCGCTGGCATTGAAAGCGAAATTCAGTCAGCATACCCTCACCGAGGAGGAGCTTGACCGATTCACCCGCTACCGAAAGCAGATGAAGGAAAAAGCTCACGGGTTATCCGTCTTCCAACGCCTGATCCTCCGCTGGATTTACGCAGTAGAATAAGTTGAATAACAAAAAGGATACCCATTCGGAATCATTTCCCAACGGTATCCTTTTTGATTACCTTTACAACACCAATATCTCAAAAATTTTTGAAAAGAGGGT
>JAZQUQ010000181.1:0-19233 GCA_045631365.1 Eubacteriales bacterium
AGACCGTCGAGGTTAGCCTCGTCGGAGGGAACGACTGCCTTTGCACCTGTTTCCTTGATATCAACAACAGTTTCAAAAATATTACGGACGCCGTCCTGGATCATCTGACCCATGGAGTGAAGGTCTGTGGAGAAGATAACGGAGGAAGGATACAGGGACTTGTTGTCCTTGCCTTCGCTTTCGCCGAAGAGCTGCTTCCACCATTCGCAGAACATCTGCGCACCGGGTTCGTAAGCAACGAGGATTTCGATATTCTTGCCCTTGTTGTAGAGCACGTTGCGGAGTGCAGCGTAACGGAGACAGTCGTTGTTTTCAACGTCGTCGTTGAGGTACTTCGCACGAGCCTCTTCCGCACCCTTCATCATTTCCTTGATGTCGATGCCTGCAACTGCAATGGGAAGGAGACCTACAGCGGTAAGAACGGAGTATCTGCCGCCGATGTCATCCGGAACAACGAAGGTTTCGTAGCCCTTTTCGGTGGAAAATTCCTTCAGCTTACCCTTCGCCTTGTCTGTGGTAACGAAGATTCTATCCTTTGCACCGTCCGCACCGTACTTCTTTTCCAGAAGGTCTCTGAAAATACGGAAGGTTACAGCGGGTTCGGTTGTAGTACCGGACTTGGAAATTACGTTCAGGCAGATATCCTTGCCTTCGCAGATGGAGAGAAGGTCAGCAATGGACTGAGAGCTGATGCTGTTGCCCGCGAAATAAACATCGGGGGTATCCTTCTTGATGTTGTTATATAAAGGAGACTTTACGAATTCAACAGCGGCACGGGCACCAAGGTAGGAGCCTCCAATACCGATTACGATGAACACATCACAAAGCTTCTTTACCTTTTCAGCTGCAACGAGAATGCGGTCAAACTCTTCCTTGTCGTATGCTACGGGATGGTCTACCCAACCGAGGAAGTCATTGCCTGCACCGGTTCTTGTTTCAACCAGCTTGTAAGCCGCTTTTGTCAGATGCGCGATCTTGTCGACTTCGTTTTCTCCGACAAAACTTGTCAAATACTTTTCGTTCAATGAAATTGCCATTTAAAAGTCCTCTTTTCTCTGCCGCGAAAGGATTTATCCGACGGCAGCGATTACTTTGTAAAATATGTAATAGTGTTATATAACCCATCCGCATTGCTGTCGGATGTTTTATATGTACATTATACAACAACAATAAGCATTTTTCAATAGCTAATTCATGAATATTTTCTTATTTCAGAAAATAAATTCCCAACATTTTCAAGAGAATACCAAAAAATCCTATTTTTTCCACATCGGAAGAAGCCGTAACGGGTTCTTCGGCAATCACATTGCCGTCGAGAAGATAGCGAACGGTGCCGACGGGGGTACCTTTTCTCACAGGGGCGGAAATATTATCTGCAAGGAGAAGCTCCGCAACCACGTTTTTGTTCTTTCCTTTCGGAAGGAGTGTCGCATACGCCGCATATTCACAGGGAACGGATGAAGTAACCCCACCCATGACCCTCACTTCCCCCGCTTCCCCGCCGCTGTTTGTGTAGACAGAGTAATTGGCGAAACCGTAGTCAAGGAGCTGCTTTGCCGCCTCGTTCCGCACGTCTCTGGTATCCGAACCCATGATGACCGCGATCAAATGGAGTCCGTCCCTCTCTGCCGTGGCGCTGATGCAGAATCCCGCCTTGGATGTAGAGCCTGTTTTCAGGCCCGTAGCCCCGTCGTAGAACCGAATAAGACGGTTGGTGTTGGTCAAACCGAAGGCGCCGTCCCGTATGGTGTCCATCCAGATGGTGCTGTACCGCAGAATCACGGGATGGGAGAGAAGTTCCCTCGACATGAGGGCGATATCGTAGGCGCTTGTCAGATGATTGGTAGTATCGTCGTCTAACCCCGTCACGTTTTCGAAATGGGTGTTGTTCATCCCAAGCTCACGTGCGCGCTCATTCATCCGTGCCACGAAGGCAGACTCACTCCCTGCCACCCGTTCCGCAAGGGTTACTGCCGCATCGTTTGCAGAGGCGATGATGATGCACTTCAAGAGCTCCTCCGTCTGCATCCGCTCTCCGGGTTCAAGGTAAACCTGAGATCCACCCATGGATGCGGCGTATTCGCTGACGGAAACCTCTTCGTTCAGCTGAAGATTTCCTTTGTCGATCTCTTCCATAATTAACAGGAGGGTCATTACCTTGGTCACCGATGCGGGCGGGAGTGCCCGATCGGCGTTTTTGGCATACAGAACCGTTCCCGTGTTGTAGTCCATGAGAACGGCGGAATCTGCCTTAACGTCAAAAGGCGCTTTGTCAGGGACTTCTGCCCCTGCGGCGGGAATGGTGGTGAGAAGGAGGGCGGCGGTGCAGACAATGGTGAGGATTCGTTTTATCATAAAAATCTCCGTAAGGCGGTGTTATTTCACCACATCTTACGGAGATTTCCCCTGTTTTATTCTTTTTATCAGAAAATATATCGCTTAATCAGCCCGCACATTCCGTCGAGGATCCGTGATGTTTCCGCAGGGTCCAAATCCTTCTCCCCGTACTTGATCCACTCAAATACTTGGGTAATGATGAGCATATCTTTCTCGGGTACCAGATGCTTTACCTTCCGCTGAATCTCACGGGGGGTATCGGAGAGGGTCAGCGCGGCACATTCCTTACGTAGAACCGTCACAAGCATAGCATAGGCAAAGGAAAGCTGTGCAGCCGAATCGGGAAGCTTTGCGAGGCGGCGAAGGAACAGCTCGTATTTATCTGTAGATGAAGCAAGGTCCATGTACTCGCGGATCATGGCATCCTGCAGTTTTTTCTTCTCGTCCTTGTAGTTGCCGTTCATCCCGACGTCGTAGAGATCCGTTTCCGAAAGAAGCTGCCGACCGAGCTTTATGGTAAAGAAGAACTCGCGGATCACTTCCTTCAGATAGGCGACCAGCTTCTGCAGCACTCCCGTTTTTGCACCGATGATCAACAGGACGATGATGGTCGCAATCATGATAAACAGAGGAACAATGGTATTTCCGCCGTTTTCCAGAAGAACCTTGGTAAAATCCTCCGCCGATTCCTCGGGAGTGGGGTAATCGTACACCTGTTGGTATCGCTGAACTTCCCCCCAATAGAAAATCTTATAAAGGACAAGGAAAACAAGGAAGCTGCCGATGATGTAAAGACCGCGGATGATCACGTATGTCACGCCCAAAACCGCTGTTGTGCAGAGAAGGAGAAGGAATACAAGGAACAGGTTGTAATTCCGCACGGAAGGCGACACATCAGCAACAATCGTCCCGAGGTGAGTCCGCTGAAGGTTGGTTTGGTTGAGAATCACCATAAGGCAGAAGGCAAACACGAAGAAGCACACCCCCACATCCCCCATGATTTCCTCTCTCGAAGGGGCGATGGCTGCTCCCGCAATTTCCACGAGGAAAATCACGGAGCTGATATGGACGAAGGAAATATTGGAAAGCCGTTCCAAGGGATAAAACCATACCACAACTCCAAGAAATCCGCAGATAAAGAACAGGAGGGCGGCGGTAAAGGGGTACAGATAATCGTTGTTTAACCGTTCGATCACGTTCGCTTTCCAAAGAACTTGAAACAGTTCCGTGAATCCGAAGGACAGCATCACCGAAAGGATCACAAGGATCAGAATGGGGATGGGAGCGAACGCCACACGGAATTTTTCGATTCTCCCCTTGTTTCTCCCCACGAAGCCGTATCGCTCCACCTTCAGTCCGAGGATCCTTGCCGTGATGTGCTGAAGGAAATATCCGAACAGCACGGAGAAAGCAGTGGCAGCAGGAAGAAGGACTCCGTACAAGGGGAGACCCAGTCCGTCAAGTGAGATCAGTACAACGGGAACAGCCATGCAGATGATGCTGATCACAGGGATCAGGTTGATCAAACGGGTCGCTTTTTCCTTCATGACGGCTCCTTTCCCGGAACGTAGGTCTTGAAATGCACCTCCACGTCATTGGGGATGACGGATGCATTGGTACCGGTTGCGGATGTAATATAAAAGATCATGTGAATCCCCATTTGCCGGAGATTATAGTAAAAATTAATCATTCTCTCGCTGAGGTACGCGGACACGAACACAATATTCCCGCCGCTTGTGTACGCAAAGGGGTGATCCATGATATGATCCAGCATTTTCTCAACGGGGATGGATACCGAAAGCTCCATTCCCGAAAGCATACGGAGGGCAGAGAGCATTTCGCCCCGTCCCTTGTAGGGATTGGAGAAAAAAATCTTTTCTCCCACCTCGTCCCCATCGCCCAAGGATGCATTCAGGCCTTCCTCGGGCGGGGTGGTATTGCAGATCAGTCGAACGGGGACGTTATCCTGGGATACGCGGTCGAGGATGGATGCCGCAACGGTAATGGCGAGTTCTACGGGAACACTTCCCTCTCCCGATACCATCTCGTCACGGTCTCTGGTCTGCATATTCATGATGATATTGAACTGCTGTTTCTGCGTATGCTCCTCTAAATTGACAAGGAGAGCGTTGTGTGCGGCGGTTTGCTTCCAGTTGATCCGATTCATGGGGTCGCCGCCCACGTACTCACGGACCCCCGCTTTCAGCAAGGGATCGGTAAGGAGCGAGGACTTCACGAGAAACTCCCCGTTCGTGTACTTGGAGGTTGTGAACTCCTTCTCAAGGTCGATGGCTTTGGGGAGAACGGTCAGGGTGTTCTTTCCGTCGGGGATTGGCAGAAAAAACTTCGATTGAATCCGTGAGCCGAAAATATCGTCGGTAAGGACGGTGGCTTTTCCAAGGACGTACGTCCCCCGTCGGAGGCAGCGAACTCTCCAGCGGCGGCGGATCATTTCCTTCCGTCTCAGCACGAAAATACTGCTGATCTGTCCGGGGAACAGCTCACGAATCCCTCCCTTGATATCGCTTTCCGCAATGTGGAAGTTCAACCCGTCGGGAAGCTCCGAATCCACCTTCAGATACGGGAGCGGGAGATTCTTGTTGTTTACAAGCTCCTCGTACACGTAGATTTCGTCGTCCTCAAAAACCTCGGTTCGATCGAGAGTGACTCGGTACGTGACCTTGTCAAAGGCGTAGGTCTTGTACACATACCGTTGAACAAGAAAGACGATGAGAACCGCGGCGGCAAGTGCAAGAATAAACACGGCGTTCTCCTCACTCGATGGGAGCCTTGATGGTATCGATGAGATATTCGATCACCTGCTCATTGGCATCGGAAAGGCGGATGCTGTTCTGAGATTTCGTAAGAATTCGGTGGGAGAGAACGGGAACCGCCACCTTTTTTACGTCGTCCGGGAGGACAAAATCGCGGTTTTGGATGGCTGCATATGCCTGAGCCGCACGCATCAGGGCAAGGGTACCGCGGGGGCTGACGCCGAGACGGAGCCGTTCGTTTTCTCTCGTGCTTTCCGCGATGGTGACGATATAGTCCTTGATGCTCTCGCTGACGGTTATGTGCTTAACCCCTTGGGAAGCGGCGGCGATCTCCGCTTTGGTACACACGGGCTGAAGCTCCGAGAGAGGATCTGCGGCACCGTAGCCTGTGAGAATCCGTTTTTCGTTCTGTCGGTCGGGATAACCGAGAGACAGCTTCATAAGAAAACGGTCGTTCTGCGCTTCGGGCAAGGGGAAGGTTCCCTGGGATTCAATGGGATTCTGGGTTGCAATAACAAAAAAGGGATCCTCCAAATGATAGGTCACGCCGTCCACCGTTGCCTGATGTTCTTCCATACATTCAAGGAGCGCAGACTGGGTACGGGGTGTGGTTCGGTTGATCTCGTCCGCCAACAAAATATTGGTAAAAACAGGTCCCTTTCGGAAGACAAAATCCCCCGTCTTCTGATTATAGAAATTCACGCCCGTAATATCGGAGGGGAGAAGGTCGGGGGTGAACTGGATTCTGCCGGTTTCCGCGGATACGGATTTGGCAAGGGCTTTGGCGAGTGTGGTCTTCCCTGTTCCCGGAATATCATCAAGAAGCACGTGACCGCGGCAAAGGAGGGCAGTGACCACAAGGGTAATGGCTTCATCTTTGCCGTAGATGGCTTTGCGGACGTTTTGGATAATGGCTCCCGCCGTTTTGGATATGATCTCGCAATACATGAGATTTCCTCCGTTTTCGTTGATTTATGGTGCTGTTTGGGATGGCTTCCGTATTTATCTTGATTCATGGTAGCATACTTTATCGCAAATGTCAAGCAAACAGCAGTTGAGTTCATTCCAACTCGTTGAAATCCCCACATAAAAAAGGAAGGGCAATCCGCAGATCGGATCAACCCTTCCATGATATGAATCAGAAATTCTCCCACGCAAAGTATTCCTTCAGAAGCTCGGGTGCGGTCTGTGCCGTCAGTTCCTTGACGATTTCCTTTTGGGAACGGGCATCGGAGCTGACGTAGAACACAGAGGAGGAAGCTTCAATGGAAGCAGCAACCTTGG
Source organism: Eubacteriales bacterium (assembly GCA_045631365.1). Classification (GTDB taxonomy): domain Bacteria; phylum Bacillota; class Clostridia; order Oscillospirales; family CAG-272; genus UMGS1696. The sequence goes on from JAZQUQ010000181.1 coordinate 6,396, forward strand.
TGTAAACCTCCCCACGGAAACGCACGTATTCATAGGAGGATTTTTTGATTTTTCCCGTGTAGGGATTCCATTCCTCGGGCTGATGTCTGCCCCGGAGGAGGATATTGCCGCGGTATGACTCACCGGTGGTGTTAGTCACGTAGTAAACGTCCGTATTGGCAATCCGCTTATGGAGGTAGTTCATGGAACAGCCTTTGGAAAGACGGCTGTCGATACCGATCTTCAGGAAGGCGGGCAGATGGTAGTTCACCACGCCGCTGAATTCCCGTCGGGGCATTCGGTCAATGTACACGTCGGGCGCGAATTTGAACTTCGCCACCGCCTGATAAAGAATATTGGCGGAAACGGAATCCGTGCCGTCCACGGAGGTTTTGTTGGAGGGGAAATAATAGGCAACGCCCCCCTTTTCGTTGGTGTTCACGTAGACGTTCTTGTAAATCTTATTGTCTCGGCAATCCGCACCGAAGATGTAGTCGAGCAGCTCACCTACCTCGCAGTCCTCGGCAGTTTTGGTCTTCAGTCCCGCGTTCACGTCCAGACTGACGTCGGAATATTCCCCTGCAATGGAGGGAAGATTGTCGGTAGCAATGATCTTACCGCCCTCGTCAAAGAACTTTTTGATCATCCGCAGGGTCTTCAGACTGGCAACGGACATGGAAGGAAGGACAAGAATCTTGAATTTCATCATATAGCTGCCGTTATCCATAAAGAGGGTGCCGTTTTCCGCAAGGCTTCTCTCGTTAATGGCGTCGGGATGGATAAAGGAAGCATCAATCCCCACGTAATTGAGGAAATTGTTCATGACCTCCATGTAATCTTCATTTTCGGGGGTGTTGGAATACTCAAATCCGCTGACTTTTGCCTGATAGAGATACGCCATGGAATGGATGGAGCGGATGGGGTAAATGATGGCGACCTCGCTGATGTGCTCTCCGCCGCGAAGCATACTCTGCACACGGGAGACAAAGGATGTAAAGTCAGAGGCAGGGTTTGTCTTTGAGAAAAGCGCGTTGAAGATAAAGGAGGATTCTCCCTCTTTCCGTTCTTCGTCACTTTTGTTCCGATCTTCACCAAGATGAACAAAGGACATATTGACGCCGCGGACAAAAGAGTTCATGGCCTCTTTATAGACAACCTCTTTGGAGAGATGCTGATAATGCTTGAAAATATCTGCGGCAACCGCATCGGTGCCGAATACATCCGACGCACCGGCTGCCACCTTGATACCGTTGAGCCCGTACAGATAGGCAAAGGACATGGCGGTTGCAGGGGCAGACGCATAGCGGTGGTAGTTCTGACCGTCACCGAACATCCAGGAAGCGGAAACGGTTTTCGGCTCTGCGGGATACCCTGTGCAGAAGATATCCTTGGTTCTGCAGTAATCCGCGGCCGCTTTCAGGAAGCCGTTGTTAAAGATTCTGGAACGGCACTCCATCAGCATGGCCTTGTATCGCTTTGCGTTGCTGCCGAAATCACGGAACATGAGAGGATAGTACGGTGCAGGATCAAAACCATAGGTCTCCTCAAAGTTTTTATTAAAGGAAGGATGCCAGATCCGGCGGTTCTGACCGCAGTAGTTGATATTTTTGTATATGTAGAGATCGATTCCCTTCTTGCCGCTGACCTCCAGTCGGTTCACAAGGGGTTTTAGTGTATCCTTCAGGTAATCAAGGGAGACGTCGTAATCGAGAAGGTCGATGTATCCGCTGTCGGTGTCCTGTTCGCACACATACTGCTCCACGTTCCAGTTTCCGTCGGGGACGGTCCACTCGATGACATCATCTTTAATGAATTCGCGAAGGTCGATGATGGTGGAGTCGTCGTCGTTGAGTCCAACCACAGACATGATAGTCCCCGATGTGCGAAGCTTGATTCTCGCCGTATCACCGTTTGTGCAGGAGGTAGAGTATCTTGTGAGAATGCGGCAGGACATCTCGGGACGGGTGAGGATATATTCCTTCATCAGATGGGTATCGTCCAGATAACCGAGGCGAAGGCCTGTTTCAAGGGCGGCATCCGCAGCGGCACCGTAGATCAGATAATAGTTTTCGGAGAAGGGTGTCACCGTACTCTCCGCGGGAATGAACGGGATCACACCGCCGTAGTTCGCTTTCTTATAATCCTGCATCAGTTTCTTGATTCTATCAGGATCGGAAAGTCCCTCTTCCTTTGTAATAGGCATATAGATAAACGGGGCGTATTCCTTTTTCGCTGCTTGGAAGTTTTTCTTCAGATCATTGGTATCGTTCAACACAATTCCTTCGTTCATAACCGATCTCCGTTCTGGATGATTTCATATATGTCTTATTATACCATACCCATGGGCAAATGTTAAGAGGAAATCGGGATTTTTTCACATATTTTTTTGCCCGCCCCCCTTGAAATGAAAAAACTGCAGAACCTTGAAATCCTGCAGTTTTATGGGTGTTTTTATACGGAGTCACCGGCAAGGGGTGTGTAGACGGCATCGTTGATATGGGAGACCATGTAAATAGAATGGAGCACCCAGATCACGGTTACCACCGAACGGAGGATACCCATGGGAGCAAGGCTCGGCAGCATCGGCAGATACAGGGCGGATGCTGTGAAATTCAGAACCATCAGCACCAGATTTGCGATCACCTTTCCGTTGACAAAACGGGCGGTTTCCGCATCACGGTTCCGCTTGTTGTACTGCACGCTTTCGTTCTGCGTACCCGTTTCGGCGAGATGCTTCTTCACGGCTTTCATCAGCATGATACCGAGAACAAGGAAGGAGACGGCAGCCACACCGTACTCGATTCCCTGCAGAATGCTCATTCGGTTGTACTGCTCCGCGGCACGGTCCACGAACTGAATGGCAACCTCGTCAAACTTATCTTCAATAAAATAGGTGTCCTGAGCCTTCAGGTTGATCACGGAAAGAACCCCACGTACGAGGGAGAACGGAACGGAAGCATATGCCCCCTTCACGTCTTTACCGATCAGAACGGCACATACGATGAGAATTGCCGCCGAAAGAACGCCGGGCAGCACGTTGATCCGCTCGATTTCCAGACAAAGAGAAAGCACCGCCGCCAAAATGTACATGGCAAGTGCACCTTTCATCCGTTTTGCCATAAAAACCCATGTTTTGGGGGAAATATCCCGATCATATACTTCGCTGAGGCGGGCAATGAAGTCCTTCTCTCTGCGGATTCTTCCGAAATAACGGAGCTTGACGCACCAGCAGATCCCTACTGTCAGAACAACGATCCATGTGAGCACGTGGAAAAGGGGCTTAAAGCGGGTGTAATCCACCGCCATTGCCGTGACAGCACCTTTATGTTCGTACATCTGAAGCTCGGTAAGCTCCGGAAGGAAAGTTGCGACTACACGGATGATGTAAAAAACAATCGTCAATCTCTTGACCGAAGGGCCGATTTCCTTTGTTTTCCCTTTTTTGTTCCCCTTTTTCGCAAACACAGTCCTGCTTTCGTACCGCATTCCCACGTAATACAGTCCGTCAAAGAGATGATTGACTGCGGGAAGGAAGAAGAGCAGCTCAAGGAAACCGAACACAAAGGCAAACAGGATCAAAGTAGAGCCGTCCGCCCCGGGAACGAAGAGAATGCAACCGGTCTTTGCCAATTCCACAAACACAAGACGGAGGAACAACTCCCGTGCGGCGGAAAAACCGCTGTGCAGATACGAAAGCTTGGAAAGCCCCTTCCAGATGAGCAGGAAGCCGATAAAATCGGGGATAATATCAATGACATGCACAACAGGATTGAGCAGAAGCAAAAATCCCGCAAGAATAAATCCGAAACCCATAGCAATTTCTCCTTATTTCTTCTTTTTCTTGGAATGGGTGTGTGGATGCTTTTGTTCCTTCTCTTTTCTGCGGCGTTCCGCTTCATCAAGAGCCATCTGCATGGATTCCCTCCGATATTTGTTGGAGTTCTCCTCAAAAGCATCCATTTTGTCATTCATAAAGTTGATAATCTTGAATTTCGAACGCTTAGGTGCCTTTTCTTCCTCCTCGGGGGAATACAGAAGTCCGAAGGCGTGATAGATCGTAACAAGATTGTAAACGAAACAAATCCACCAGTACACGTACACCCACAAGCTGACGTAAGAAGCCACCTCTTTGTAGAGAGGACTGGTAAACAGTACAATGTGAAGAGCGGCGTAGTAAACGGAAGTCATCACAAGACTCCGTTCCGCCTTCTTCACTAACTTATCACACTCCGCGCCCATGGAAATCCCGCGGATTCCGAGAAATGCAAACACGTGAAAACTGCAGGCAGAGAGCGCCTTTGCTACATCAAGTGCCGTATCAAGCCCATCCCCGAGCGACACCTTGAACAGCATCATAAGGGCGGCACCGAGTGAGAACAGCGTGAATGCCATACAGGATACAGCAGCGCCAACATAGTATCTGTTATACTGCATCAGTTTGGACAGCGCAACAAGCATCACAAGACAGCCGAGGAGATCGGCAAAAAAGTACACCTTGGATGCGGTAAACGCAAAGGTAAGAAAATAGCCGAAAAATAAGATTCCAAAACCCATAAGTAATTCTCCGAATCTGTTGAAGTGGTCTGCGGAACAAGAGAAACGCCCTCAGGGGAGCCCCTTGAAGGCGTTTCTTGACCAAACAAGGTCTTCCTGTTCCGGTTCAGTTTCGATGGGATGGATTATTCCTCACCGTCATCGGCACCGTTTGCGCCGCAGCACTTCTTGTATTTCATTCCGCTTCCGCAAGGACAGGGATCGTTCCGTCCCACCTTTTCTGTCTTATTGACAATGGGCTTCTTGGGAGCAGCAGGTACTCCGCCGCCGCCCGCAAATCCTTCGGATACGGGTTTCGCTACCTCAACTCTCTTCATTTCCTGCTGAGGCTTGGGCATGACAGCGAGAAGCATACGGATGGTATCGTTGCGGATTTCCGTTACCATTTCGTCAAAGAGATCGGCACCCACAAGACGGTATTCGGAAATGGGGTTTCTCTGTGCATACGCCTGAAGACCGATGGATTCCATCAGAGAGTCCATTGCCTCAAGATGACCCATCCACTTCTTGTCCACGTTCTGCAGAAGAACGATTCGTTCAATTTCACGCATCTGCTCTTCGCCGAAGATTTCCTGTTCCTTCTTTGCGTAAACATCCTTTGCACGCTTCAGAAGCTCTGCGCGGATTTCTTCGCGGATTGCAGCGGGTTCGCCTTCCATATTTTCGAAATCATTGGGGAGACACAGGATGCCGAGATACTTGTTCCGCAGTCCCGCAAGATCCCATGTGGACATATCGTCGTCGTGGAGATGCTCGGTTACCGCATCGTTCAGGGTGCCTTCCAGCATGCCCTGAATCTTTTCACGGAGGTCTGCGTTATCCAGCACGTCGGAACGCTGCTTGTAAATAACGGTTCTCTGCTGGTTCATAACGTCGTCATACGCGAGGACGTTCTTACGTCTGTTGAAGTTCTGGTCCTCCAGTCTCTTCTGTGCGGATTCGATAGAGCCGGAGAGAATCTTTGCGTCAATCGCCTGATCCTCTTCCAAACCAAGACGGTCTACCACGCCGATGATACGCTCGGAGCCGAACAGTCTCATCAGGTCGTCTTCAAAGCAGAGGTAGAAACGGGATTCACCGGGGTCACCCTGACGTCCGGAACGACCGCGGAGCTGGTTGTCGATACGTCTGGATTCGTGGCGTTCTGTACCGATAACAAAGAGACCGCCTGCCTTACGAACCTTGTCCGCTTCGGGCTTGATAATATCCTGATACTTCTTGTAAAGCTCACGGAAATGTGCTCTTGCCGCGAAAATTTCTTCGCTCACGGACTGGGACGAACCGGTTGCAAGGGCAATGATGTTTTCCTCATAGCCTTCCTTACGCATTTCCGCCTTTGCCAGATATTCTGCGTTACCGCCGAGGAGGATGTCCGTACCACGACCTGCCATGTTGGTAGAAATGGTAACGGCACCGAACTTACCTGCCTGTGCAACGATATCCGCTTCCTTATCGTGATACTTTGCATTCAGCACGGTATGAGGAATGCCCGCCGCCTTCAGCTTCTTGGAGAGCAGCTCAGACTTTTCAACGGAAACGGTACCCACGAGAACGGGCTGACCCTTTTCGTGGCAGAGCTTGATCTGTTCGATAATGGCTCTGTCCTTGCCGTCTCTGGTCTTGTAAACCACGTCGGGATGGTCCTTACGGATCATGGGACGGTTGGTGGGAACTTCCACAACGTCTAAGCTGTAGATCTCACGGAATTCGTTCTCTTCGGAAACCGCAGTACCGGTCATACCGGACAGCTTGGTATACATTCTGAAGTAATTCTGGAAGGTGATGGTCGCGATGGTCTTGTTTTCCTTCTGAATCTTTACGTGTTCCTTGGCTTCGATTGCCTGATGGAGACCGTCGGAGAAGCGTCTGCCGGGCATAATACGTCCGGTGAAGCTGTCAACGATGAGAACTTCGTCGTCCTTTACCACATAGTCAGTATCGCGGTGCATGGTACCGTGCGCACGAAGTGCCTGATACACGTGGTGGGAAATCTGAGAGTTTTCGGGGTCGGAGAAGTTCTGGATACCGAAATAACGTTCTGCCTTTTCTACACCGGATGCGGTCAGAGTAGTGCTTCTCGCCTTTTCGTCAACGATATAGTCTTCCGCGATGTCTTCGTGGTCTTCCTTGGAGTCAAGCTCTTTGATTACGTGCTTGCTGAGGGTTCTTACGAAGCGGTCTGCCATATCGTAGAGAACGTTGCTCTCGCCGCCCTGACCGGAAATGATCAGAGGAGTTCTCGCTTCGTCGATGAGGATGGAGTCCACTTCGTCTACGATGGCGAAGTTATGGCCTCTCTGTACGCGCTGGTTGGCGTAGGTCACCATGTTGTCACGGAGATAGTCGAAGCCGAATTCGTTGTTGGTACCGTAAGTAATGTCGCAGTTGTACGCCTTCTGCTTTTCGGGTCTCTTCTGGTCGTGAACCACAAGACCTGTGGTAAGGCCGAGGAATTCGTGGATTCTTCCCATTTCCTCGCAGCCCATTCTTGCAAGGTAGTCGTTTACGGTAATTACGTGAACACCCTTGCCGGACAGCGCGTTAAGATAAGAAGGAAGAACCGCAACGAGGGTCTTACCTTCACCGGTCTTCATTTCCGCAATTCTTCCCTGATGGAGAAGGATACCGCAGATGAGCTGTACATCAAAAGGACGCTTGCCGAGAACACGGTCCGCCGCTTCTCTTACAAGAGCATACGCTTCGGGAAGGATATCGTCCAGTGTTTCTCCCGCCGCCAGTCTTTCCTTGAACTTGACGGTCTGCTCTGCCATTTCGGCATCCGTCATCGCTTTATATTTGTCCCCGAGATCATTGATCTGCTTTACGATGGGGAGAATCTTCTTAACCTGTCGGCTGCTGTATGTTCCGAACACTTTTGTAATAAGTCCCATTGTGAATACGCCGTCAAAGGACGGTTTTTCCTCCGATGATTATTTTTTAAGAATAAAATGAACGTCTGCCGATGATCTTTTGCCTCAAAAAGCATAAAATCCCAGCTTTTCTTCATATAAACCACACTATTACGATATTATACAACACTTTCTCATGGATTTGTCACCTTTATTTGTAAATTTATTTAAAATTGCAAAAAATATTTTATCTCAGGGAAAGGTATTGAAAAAGGGGGATGATTGCTGTATAATATCACCAAACATCACTTCAGATAAGGAGGCGTTCTTTTGAGCCGGATCAACATCGTCCTGCACGAGCCGGAAATACCCCAGAACACGGGCAACATCGCCAGAACCTGTGCGGCAACTGGTGCTTCCCTGCACCTGATCAAACCCATGGCCTTTACCGTGGATGACCGCAAGCTGAAACGCGCGGGGCTTGACTATTGGCACAGTCTGGATATCACCTACTATGAGGGGCTTGACGATTTCTTTGAAAAGCACCCCGACTGCAATTTTTACTGCTACAGCACCAAAGCCGAGCATATCTACTCGGAGGTGCGCTATCCCCTTCCCGTTTATCTCTTCTTCGGGAAGGAAACGGCGGGCCTGCCCGTGGATTTTCTCGCAAAGAACCACGACCGCTGTGTCCGTATTCCCATGCGTGATCAGCAGCGGAGTCTGAATCTTTCCAATTCCGCCGCCATTGCGGTTTATGAGGTTCTCCGTCAGCACGGTTTCCCCAATCAGAAAACCGATGGGGATATCCTCCGCGAAATACGGGAAGCTTCTTTATAACCGCAAATTTGACCTTCCTTGACCTTTCTGTTTTTATTATACAGCAAAGATCAGAAAAGGTCAAAGTCAAAGAAGGTCAAAGAAAGTCTGAAAATCCTGTTTAGTTCAATTTATCCCACTGTTTTCTTTGATATTCGCCGATTTTCTTTGTTTTCGGCATTTTCTCGTTACAGCAAAGGGGACAGCATATCAAGCACCGAGCGGAAGAGTCCGCGGAGAAAGCTGACCCTGCAGTTTTCAAGGGTCACCTCCCTGCATTTCGGGAACACGGATTCAAAATCCTTCTTGATATCCCCGATGCACGGAACACGGTAGAGCCAGGTGGCGCATTCAAAATGAAGGTAGAGGCTTCGGTAATCTAAATTAATGCTGCCCACCGCGGCAAATTCGTCGTCGCAGAGGAAGGTTTTGGCATGAACAAAGCCGGGCTCGTACTCAAAAATCCGCACCCCATTCTGCAGGAGAACAGGATAATAGGATTTGGTGGTCTCGTACACCAGCCTCTTATCGGGAATGCCGGGAACAATGATCCGCACGTCGATTCCGCTGTGTGCCGCACTTGTGAGGGCTTGGATAATCTGCTCGTCGATGATGAGATAAGGGGTCATGATCCACACGTAGTCGCGGGCGTGATACAGGAAATTCATGTACACGCTCTTCCCCACAGGCACGTTGTCAAGAGGATTGTCCGTGTAGGGCTGCACAAAGCCTTCCCCCTTAAAACGGGCATATTCCTCCTCCGTGGGATGAAAAGGCGCGAACTGCCCTCTCTTTTCCGCGGGAGTCACGGAGAGATAGTCCCACATGGTGAGGAACATGACGGTAAAGCTCCAAACGGCTTCTCCCTTCAGCATGACGGCGTTGTCTTTCCAGTAGCCATGCTTGGGGAACGCGTTGATATACTCGTCAGCAAGGTTGATTCCCCCTGTGAAGGCGGTGAGTCCGTCAATGACACAGATTTTCCGATGGTCACGGTTATTCTGTCTGGCGTTCAGCACGGGAACAAATTTATGGAACACCCTGCACCGGATTCCTTCTGCTTCAAGCTCCTTCGGGAACTTGCTTCCGAGGGTCATGATACAGCCCATATCGTCGTAAATCACGCGGACGTCCACCCCTTCCGCCGCTTTTCTGCGAAGGATTTCGTGGATTCTGTCCCACATCAGCCCTTTTGCGATGATGAAATATTCCAAAAATATATATTTCTTCGCTTTTTCAAGTTCGGCAAGGAGCGGCTCAAACAAAACCTCACCCGTTGGGAAATACTCGGTTTCCGTATGAAGATACGGGGGGCAAAGGGTGACGTTTCGGATGTATTCCGCCTGTCGTTCCGCACGGACGTCCGTTTTCCCAAGGAGAGAGAGTACCTCGTCGCGGCTCTCCACGGAGGTTCCTGTCATGGAGGTAATTGAGCTCATCCGTTTCCGTTCCCGTTTGGACAGCTTGTTCCCGCTGAAAATAAAATAAATCGCCGAACCGAAGAACGGCATCAGCAAAACCACAATTCCCCACGCGGTTTTGTATCCTTCATGAATCTCGGGACTTCCGATGATCTGACAAAGGACTACGAAGGAAAGAATCACTCCCGCCCCATAATATATGTAGGAGTATTCCTTAAAACGAAGGATCATGGCAAGAATCAGCGCAAATTGCAGAAGGATCATGACACCCACGATCACTACACGGCTGAACAGGAATTTCAGTAATTTCTTGACGGTAAATTTATTCTTGACTCTTTGTAAAACGTTCAATTTCCCACGCCTTTCTTCATTATAGCATGTCTGCCATTATTTTACAACATAAACCGTGAAAATTCAAAGCACATAATTTTTCCGATGTGTTTCCTATCTGACAAATAAAAATGAACATTGGAGGTTTTTTTATGAGAATTTTGTTTCAGGGTGACAGCGTCACGGAAATGGCGCGGAACCGTTCCAACCTCAGCTCCCTCGGCCGCGGTTATCCCAAATTCACCGCAGAGCTGATCCGTGCAAGACATCCCGACGCCGATCTTGAATTCATCAATCAAGGCATTGCGGGCAATCAGGTGGAGGATCTCAGAGAGCGCTGGCAGACAGACTGTATTGACTTTCAGCCGGACGTCTTCTCCGTCATGATCGGCATCAACGACACGTGGCTCAACTCCGAGGGAAGAAAATGGAAGTCAAACGAGGAATTTGAAAGAATCTACCGTTCCCTTCTCACGGACGTGAAGACCAAGACCAAGGCAAAGATTATTATGCTCGAACAGTTCCTGTTGTATGTACCCGACAAGGCGTTTTTCCGCGAGGATCTCGCACCAAAGATCGAGATCACCCGCGCCCTTGCCCGTGAGTTTGCGGATATTTACATCCCAACCGACGGACTGTTTGCCGCAGCATCCGTTGGCACCAAGCCCACCACGTGGGCATACGACGGCGTGCATCCCACGGAATTCGGTGCGAAGTTTATCGCACGGCATTACGCGGATGCATTCGACCGCATTTACAGAAGCATCAAATAAAATTATCCATATACGGAGGTATTATTTATGAAAATCTTATTTCAGGGTGACAGCATCACCGACGCAGGCCGCGACTGGGACAATCCCCATGATCTGGGCGGAGGCTATCCCAAATATGCAGCGGAAATGATTCAGGCACGCCATCCCGACACCGAATTCGAGTTCATCGATCTCGGTATCAGCGGAAATAAGGTGGAAGACCTTCGCAATCGCTGGCAGGCAGACTGCATCGACTATCAGCCTGACGTGGTTTCCATCTTGATCGGCGTCAACGACACGTGGCATCACGCAGGCGCACAGGACTGGATTCCCAACGAGACCTTTGAAGCAGACTACCGCGCGATCCTCACCGATATCAAGGAAAAGACCAAGGCGAAGATCATCATTCTGGAACAGTTTCTCCTTCCCACAGGAGAAAAGGACTGGTTCCGCGTTGACCTTGATCCCAAGATTCAGGTAGTCCGCAAGCTGGCTCGTGAATTTGCAGACGTGTATATTCCCACCGACGGTATTTTTGCAGCCGCATGCATCGGTACAAAGCCCGAAACGTGGGCAGACGATGCCGTTCACCCCACCGAAGCCGGCGCAAAGCTCATTGCCGAGAAGTACGCCGACGCGTTTGATCTGATCTACCGTTCCATTTGATTGACGGGATTGGAGTAATAGAAAAGAAGACTGCCGCATCACGGAGCGAATCCGCGGTGCGGCAGTTTTTTCAATGTGTGTTCCGTTTGATTCGGCGGTTTCGTGCCATTTTTGTTCCCAAAATAAGAGCAAAAAAATACACGGCACCGTAAATCAACACAGTGGTTACAGCAGCGAAGAAGGTAGGTCTGTTGTTCTCCTGAAGTCCAAGTAATATTTCAAGATGATACCCACAACAGGCAACAAGATAATTGTTTCCGCCAAGGAAAACCCACGCAAGCATCCATACCCCCATAAAAATCCCCACCGAAAGTCCTGCATCACGCCACATCTCCGCATTTGACAGTCGTTCCGCTTCATCACTTTTCCCATACATCAGCATCAGAACGACAAATCCTGCGATGATCCCAACGGATGTCATAATGATATTTTCCCCCGCAAGCCTGCCGTCATAATCTCCGCGGTAGCTTCCCCGCCAAATATACAGGGGGATGAGCGAGAGAAAAAATGCAATCCATCCAGAAGCCCAAATTTTTACAGCGGTCAGAAATCCGCTTTTGATGGAAACGCTGAACGCTTCTTTTTTCATAACGATCTCACTTTCCGATCACTCCGCAGCATGGACGGTATGTCATTTGCTGTCCGAATGTTCATAATATTTTTGTAGGAGGTTGGATAATTTTTCGTGAAAGGAAGCGAATTTTTCATTTCGAAGCACAGCACGGAGCAGCGTCTCAAAACTTTTTTCACTTTGCTTCATAAAATTGGATGTGGCATATTGCGGCAAAAAAACGGAAGTTCTTGTTGTTTTTTCTTCAGACAAACGGCGTTCAAATACAGAAACGATGCGATTCACATACGATTCCGCCTGCTCGGAGTCTCCTGTTTCCATAAGCAAATCCGCAATCTTACAGTAATTTTCAAGGAGAGGAAGATCATAGATTCCGCCGTATTGGTGATCCAGTACGGTTTCATACAGTTCCGACGCCTTTTTGTAGTAGTAAAGCCGTTCTTCTGCAGGCATATCGTCGGTTATCAATTGACGGACCGCACATTCACAGATATCAATGGTGAAAAATATATTTTCCCTGAGCTGCATGCGGTACGGATCGTCATGAAGAACATAACGGCAGAAAACTTCTTGGCTGTGTTTGAGAAGCGGAAGTTTTCGATAATAGTCCTTTGCTTTATCTTTAATATGCGGTGTATCGGATTCTGCACATATCATGAGCATCAAGCGGAAAATCTCGTTTCGGATTTCATCGTCCGTACAGTTTCGTTCGGCGTAATCCGACAAGGACAGAAGCTGATTGATGTGCTCATCATCCAGCAGTTTTTTTCGATAAACATGTGCCATAACCTTCGGATAATCAGAAAAATGATGGGGATGGAGTCCAATTTCATCAATCCATGCCCGATAAATCCCTTCCCAGTCATTTTTTTCCCGAAGCATTAAGTCGGATCGTAG
>JAZQUQ010000182.1:0-4982 GCA_045631365.1 Eubacteriales bacterium
GGTAGAGGTGAAGTAAACGTACTTGGAGTCGAGGTAATCCGCTACGTTTTCTGTCTGGAGAGCCGCATCGTCGTAGGAACCGTTCAGGAAGCCCATCCACTTGGTAGAGAATTCTTCAACCTTACGGCAGTTGATCGCGGAAATGTTGTACTGGTTCTTGTACTGTTCAAGGTTCCAACCGTACCAGTTTATGTTCTTTTCAAGCTTGTAGTGAGAGCCTGCTTCTAATTCAACCAGCTTGTAGGGACCCCAGCTTGCTGTTGTTGCGAGAGAAGAGTTGTAGTTGGAAGTCCAGAGAGTTGCGCCGTCAGCGGGAGCGATCTTGGAAGCTTCGTACTTTTCCTTGTGAACAACGGGGAGGCTGGAGAAGTAGTAGGGAGCCCAAACGGAGAGGCTGCCGTCTTCCTTCAGGAAGGAGTATGCCTTATCAAGGCAAAGAACGATAGCGTTTTCTTCGTCGATGGAGTAGATACCAACAGTATCCCATTCTACGTCACGAACGGTGTTTTCAACGTAGATTGCTGCATCGTAGCCTGTGCCGGGTTCCAGGTATGCGCCGTAGCCGTCGTACAGCATCTTACCGGAAACGGAGTCGGAACCGTCAGCGCTGGAGTAAACGGTTTCGTCTGTGATAGCAACCCATTCGGGACATTCGTTGCCGTTTGCATCCAGATAGCCTGCTGCACCCCACATGTTCCATGCGTTTGCGTACAGTGCGTTGCCTGCGTCGAGCGCTTCCTGAACGGATGCGTAGCCCTGGCTGCCGATGGTTTCATAGGTACCTTCCTGGTTCTGGAAGAAGTATACCTTAGAGTTCTTGATCATCAGGGTATCGTAGTATGTGTTTGCGCGGAAGTTCATGAAAGCGGGGTCGAGAAGCTGCTGCATAGAGTATACGAAGTCAGCTGCTGTGATAGCTGTGCCGTCATCCCACTTCAGGTCGTCACGGAGAGTGATCTTCCAAGCGTAGCCGCCTTCTTCCTTCTGAGCATCGGTGTAGCCCCACTTAGCGTCAACGGAAGAGGTTACGTCTTCCAGCTTGGTTGCTGCGGAGTAGTTGGTGGTGTATGCGCCGGGAACGATTGCGTCCTTGTTCACGGTGCCGTCTGCATTGTACTTGTTGTCATTTTCGAACTTGTAGTCGTATTCGAAGAATGCAGAACCGATGTAGTTCATGATCTGGGTGTCGTTGTTGTCTGCGTAGGTGAATTCGTTCCAGTTGCTGGGCATTGTGGTTGTGGTTGTGTTGTACGCAGCCTGCTTCAGAGAAGCCTGTTCAACAACTTCGCCGGGATCCTTCTTACAGCCGGCAGCTGTAGATGCTACGAGCACAAGGCACAAAACCATAGAAAGCATGGATCTGAGCTTCTTGTTCATAATGTTTTCCTCCATTATATAAATAATATTAAATGTTTTGTCGCAATATCCGAAGTGCTGTTTATGCAGTTTTATGCCAGAACCTGCATCATTGCATAAAAAGCCCTATACGAATATATGGATACAATAATTCTATCACATAAAATTCATCTTGTCAACCATTTTTGTAAATTAACCGACGATTATTGATATTATATGTTAATATTGTGTAGTTCAAACTATGAAATTCACAATGAATTTCGGGTGTTCGGTGCAATATCTTTGGCTGGTTTATCCAAGCAAAAAAATAGGGCATGGATGGGAAGCTTTGGGTAGAATATATATACGCTTGTGGTTTTGCTGTGAGAAATCTTCAGTATTTCCTGTAGGGGATTGAGCACTCAATCATCCATTGAATAATTGTACGGTATGATTTATTGTAATTGCGTTCTGTTTCCTGTATAATAAAGGTACAAAACCGGTTTTGAATTTCCCGCAAGGATGTGATTTAATGAAATTGTACATTGGTGAGAATTTGAAGAGATTAAGAAATGAGAAGAATATCACCCAAGAGATGATTGCAGAATATCTTGGGGTGACTTTTCAGGCGGTCAGCCGTTGGGAGAATGGGCTGGCATATCCCGATATTGAATTCCTGCCCGAGCTGGCGCGATTCTTTGAAGTGAGTCTTGAGGAGCTGATGGGTACAGAGAGTGATGAAGAAAGAATCAGAAAAACGGTGAATGAGTGTTATCTTCTCAGTGAAATCGACAAATCTGCCGCACTTATCAAACTACACGATTTGGAACGGGAATATCCCGTTAACTGGTATATCAAGCAGGCGATTTGCAGAGTCTTGGTGAGCCCTAAACCGCAATCCTATGAAGAGGTATTACCCGAACTTCGCAGATATGCTGTGGAAGGAATGAAGAAATGCACCATGAAGGATGCGTGGTATTTCCGATATATCATAAGCACCCTTGTCAAGGCGGTTCCCGAAGAAGAACTGGCAGATTGGGCGAAATATATTCCTTCGGCACATAATCCAAATTATAATACAATCCTTGCAGAAAGATACCGTGAACGGAACAATCCGGAAAAAGCCAGATATTATACCGGAGAGGCGGTTCAAGCTAATTTAATGTATTTGTGTATGGAATACATGAATTTGGGGACTTCAGCCGAAGAAACCATTATTTCACGGGAGTACGCCAATGCAGCCATCAATGCTGTTGTTGGGGAACCGTATAAAAAGGATAACAAGGTACACAATTCAATTATGTTATGGGAACGAGCAGCAAATCAAATACAAATTGCGGCAGGGTATGCCGGATGCGATCAGACAGAACGGGGACTTGCAGAGCTTGAAAAGGCTGTCGATCTTTGGGTTCTGTGGGGAGAGGCTTTATACGATGATTATTTCACAAGTGATTCGCCATATCTCCATGACATTAAGAACCAACGGAGTGATCAACTCAACAATATTGAGTTTGTGATTGACGCGCTGACCAACACATCAGAATGGGCATGGTTTAATTCGATACGCGATGACAGCCGTTTTTCAGCCCAGCTCGACCGACTGAAAGCGAAAAAAGCGGAACTTGAAGAATACTTCGC
Source organism: Eubacteriales bacterium (assembly GCA_045631365.1). GTDB lineage: Bacteria > Bacillota > Clostridia > Oscillospirales > CAG-272 > UMGS1696. The sequence continues at coordinate 2,974 of JAZQUQ010000182.1, forward strand.
TGATCACTTAACTGACGATAATCCCGCGTAACAAAAACAAAACCGGGGCATATTTGCAGGCTGAAAATCCAGTCTCCAATATGCCCCGGCATTATTATAATGTAGGAATAATAAAACAAAAAGAGACCCTTTCGGATCTCTTCTTAATCTGAGTGACCGGACTTGAACCATTACCGAGACAAGCTCGGCGACAAGTTTCCCGAAGGAAGTACAAATCATTCGTTTGTCTTGAAACTTGCACGCTGTTTCTTCGATCAGTTCCTTCGATCAGTCGCACAAAACAAAAAATCCTCGCAGATCTTGCGATCTACAAGGATTTTTTAATCTGAGTGACTGGACTTGAACCAGCGGCCTCTACCACCCCAAGGTAGCGCGCTCCCAACTGCGCCACACCCAGATATCTACATTCTGTCGAAGGGGTTTTCCCTGACAGCTCCATTATTATATCACAGCACCCATAGTTTGTCAATACCTTTTTGAAAAAAAGTTTTTTTTCTTGAAAAATCCGATTAAATGTGGTATGATATAGGGGACAATAGAGCAATACTGCTGAAAGTGTGCTTTATTTGGAGCTTTTATGCGTGCGTACCATTTTTTTATGAAGTTTATGCGCGGGTTTGTTCTCGGGTTTCGCTGTGCCTGGCTGGTGATCCTTATGCTGGGGTCGGTTCTTGCCGCACTTTGGTTTTTGCTGTAGGGAAGCGGGTCGGGACAAGCGCCGCTTTGTCAAACGATACACAACCGCTGCAAAGGGGCTGTGTGGATGGGAGGTTTAGCGTGAAAGTTGTGTTGTGATTTAACTTAAAGTTGATCTGCTTCACGCAATAAATGCAGATAAATCTGCCGGAATTTTATAAACGATTTGTATGTCACCAACGGTGACAAATGAGGTGTTTCTATGAGACTGGATAAATATCTTTCGGGAAGCGGTATGTTTTCCCGAAGCGAGGCGGGAAAGGTGATCCGCTGCGGAAGGATTACCGTAAACGGTGAGGTGGTGAAAAATCCCGCCGTACATATCGATGAAAATACGGCCGAGGTGTTCTTCGGCAAGGAACCCGTGATCTGGACGAAATACAAATACGCCATGCTCAACAAGCCCGAGGGTTATATCAGCGCCACCGATTCCTCTCCCGCCGATTCGGGGAGAACCGTCATGGCGCTGCTCCCCCCCGAGTTCGGCAGACTGGGGATGTTTCCCTGCGGCAGACTGGATATTGACACGGTGGGCCTTCTTCTGATCACCAATGACGGGCCAAGTGCTCATGAATTGCTTTCTCCCCGTCACCATGTGGAGAAAACCTATCATTTCCGCTGTTCCGTTCCCTTGACGGAGGAGATGTGTGCCAAGCTGGAAAACGGCATCGAATTTTCCGATTTCACCTCCAAACCCAGCCGTGTGGTGCTGTTTGCATCGGGGGAGGAAGGGGAAATTTCCGTCACCGAAGGAAAATTTCATCAGATCAAGCGGATGTTCCACGCGGTGGGAAGCGAAATCACCTTCCTTGAACGGGTGAAGTTCGGTTCCCTTACGCTGGATCGTTCCCTTGAGCGAGGGGAATGGCGGTATCTCACGGAGGCGGAGATTGCCGCACTGCTGAAGGATACCAAAGCATGATTACTGATATATAATGAAAGGATGACAGATATATGGATATTATGAAAAAGCTGAGTGAGGAGCTTTCCGTTCCTCTCGACCGACTGGAGGCGACCGTTGCCCTCCTTGACGACGGAAACACCGTCCCCTTCGTTGCCCGCTACCGTAAGGAAGTGACGGGTGGGCTTGATGATACGGTGCTCCGTAATCTTCTGGAACGGCTCACCTACCTCCGCAATCTGGAAAAGCGGAAGGAGGAGGTTAAAGCTCTCATTGAAGCACAGGAAAAGCTGACCGATGAGATCGCCGCAAAGATCGATGCGGCAGAAACCGTTACCGAGGTGGACGATATCTATCGTCCCTTCCGCCCCAAGAGAAGAACCCGTGCTTCCATTGCCAAGGAAAAGGGGCT
>JAZQUQ010000183.1:0-1901 GCA_045631365.1 Eubacteriales bacterium
TCCTAAGACCGCTTGGCCCTCCGACTTCCTGCGGCGTTGAGCTGGGTCTCCCTGCAAGCATGGTTTACCGCCAGCCCTTCCCCGGCCCCGGACTCGGCGTACGCTGCCTCGGTGCCATCACAAGAGACCGTCTGGAGGCAGTTCGTGAATCCGACGCCATCCTCCGCGAAGAGTTCGCTCTCGCAGGCCTTGACAAGAAGGTATGGCAGTACTTCACCGCAGTACCGGACTTCAAGTCTGTGGGTGTCCGCGACAACGCAAGAAGCTTTGAATACCCCGTAATCATCCGTGCGGTAAACACCATCGACGCCATGACCGCAACCATCGAGCAGCTCGACTGGGCGGTACTGCTGAAGGTTACCGACCGTATCCTTAAGGAAGTCAAGGGCGTAAACAGAGTCCTGTACGACCTGTCACCTAAGCCTACAGCTACTATTGAGTGGGAATAAAATTCAACCCACCCGTATATCCCCCCAAACCACAAAAAAATCCGAGGAATCACTTCCCCGGATTTTTCTTATCCCGCCTTTGTCGTTTTATGAAAAAATTGCCCTTTTGTATTGACAAACGTTGAAAAAAAGGATACAATTTTCTCAATAACACAAAGGCCTAGCGGATCCTTGCCATCGTCATCATGAGCATCAAGAAGCTTCGCGGTGCGGTGCTGATCGGCATTATGGGCGGTATGGCAATGTACTATCTTCTCGGTCTCACTGTGGACGGATTCTATGAGAATCTGAATATCCAATTCGTCAGCCCCATTGCCGCCTTCAAGGAATTCGGCGATCAGTCTCTGTTCCGTGTATTTACCGACGGTTTTGACTTCTCCGCTTATCTGGAAAAGCACGGCGGAGCAAACCTTGCCCTCACCATTGCAACCACTGCCCTTGCCTTCTGCATGGTGGATATGTTTGACACCTTGGCAACACTCTACGCCGCCTGCGAACGGGCAAATCTGGTGGATGAAAAGGGCGAACCCCTCAACATGAACCGCGGCATGCTCTCCGACGCCATCGCCACCTCTGCCGGTGCCATTTGCGGTACCTCCACCGTCACCACCTTCAGCGAAGTAAACGCCGGTGTTGCGGCAGGAGGAAGAACCGGTCTTACCTCCGTCTTCTGCGGTATTTTCTTCTTCATTGCCATGTTCCTCAGTCCTATTACCCAGTTGGTCCCCAGCTGTGCCACAGCGGCGGCCCTGATTTACGCGGGAATTCTGATGATGGCATCGGTGAAGAACATCGAATGGGACGATTTCAAGGTTTCCGTTCCCTCGTTCCTTACCCTTGCGCTGATGCCCTTTACCTACAACATTTCCTACGGCATCGCCTTCGGTCTGATCTCCTATATCGTGATCAGCGTCTTCTGCGGAGACGTCAAGAAGATCAAGCTGAGTTCTTGGATCATTGCCGCACTCTTCATCGCAATGCTCCTTCTGACTCACTGACCTTTTTACAGGATGCCCCCCAGTTCCATGACGAATTCCGTCACCAGAACCACGGCACACCCTGCTACGGAAACCGCAAACAGGCTTTTGCCCTTCCACGCAAGAAAAATGTCGATGACCAGCGCCGCCAACGCAGACCACATGCTCTGTGTGGCGTGGAGAATGGCGGGGAACGTCATCACGGACAGAGTCACGTACGGAACGTAGTATAAAAAAGACCGAACCGTTACGTTTTTGATTTCCTTACGGATCAAGGTTAGGGGGAGAATACGGATCATCGCCGTGATTCCCGCCATGACGAGGATGTAAATGTAGATATTATGCGTCATGCTCGTTCTCCTTTCCTTCCGCGGAAGCAGAAGCTTCTCTGACGGGGAACAAAATCGCCGCACCAAGGGACAGGACCACGGTCAGAATAATGATTTTCACGCCGTCCGTAAGCCACGGCACGGAT
>JAZQUQ010000184.1:0-6168 GCA_045631365.1 Eubacteriales bacterium
AAAGATGGGGGCGCGGGGGAAGGAAAATCAGCATCAAAAGGGTTATTCCGTTTGCATGGTCTTGCGGTATTGGTTGGGGGAGACTCCCACTGCGGTGCGGAAGGCGTTGGAGAAATGCTGGGAGTTAGCGTATCGGAGAAGGTCGGCGATTTCCTTGACGGGCATCACCGTACCCGAAAGGAGGCTTTTGGCAAGGCTGATTCGTCTGTCCATCACGTACTGCATGGGGGTGGTGTCAAATTCCTTTTTGAACAGGCGAATCACGTGCATTTTCGAGATGCCGAATTCTTCCGTCAGAAGGTCGAGGGAAATATCGTTGTAAAGGTTGCTGTCCAGATAGCTGCGGATTGCCTCTGCCGTGCCTTCGCTGCGGCGGTCGGAGGGGGCAAAATACTCACGGCGAACCTCGGTCAGAATTTCAAAAAGGAGGCAGGAGATCTTCTGCATGACGGCGGTGTGGTCTCCCGTTTTCATCCGACTCAGCTTATCGTGGATCTCCAAAAACGGATGGCGGACGTTGACCGCGGAGGCGAACAGTTCCCCCAGACGGAAGGTGCGGATCATGTCGTCCGTCAGGATGCCGTCGGTTTGAATCCACAGCATTTTCCACGGTTGTTCTTCCGTTTTTTCTCCCGAGAAGGTGACTTTTTGCCCTTTTCCGATAAAATAAAAGGTGTCTGCGGGGAGGGGGAGGACCGTGCCTTCCGATTCCGCGGTTCCTTTGCCCGATACCACATAGCCGAAGGTGTATCCCTCGGAAACGGTATGGGATGTTCTCTCATTTCCTGCGCCGATCTCCGTTGTCCCCGCAAGGACGCAGTCAAAGAACCCGATGTTCCCACCGCTGCCGATGGTAATGACCGTATCGTTGGTATCCGCTTTGTACATAAAATCACCCTTTTCTTTGAAGTATGTATATTATAGTATCTTTTGCCCCCAAAATCAAGCTTTTTTCGTGAAGATAACTCATTTTTTTTGAATTTTACAGAAAAATCTCAAGAAACTGCTTGACAATCACTTGACCGCGTGATATAATGGTATCACAGATGAACAAGGAAAGGAGTTGATTGTTTGAGTCACGGATTGGATATCAAAAACATCCCCGGTACGGTGCTTCCCATGGCGAAAATGGACGGCGCCACAGGGCTTGATTTTCTGAATAAGGTATTCTTCATCACCGACGGCATTATGCTGGCTCAGATCAGAGAAATAACGGGGGTGGACGGAACAACCCTGCAGAACTGGCTGAAGCGGGGATGGGTGCCAAAGCCCGTCAACAAGTGCTACGGAAAGGAGCATCTGGCGAGAATCCTCATTATCAACATGATGAGAGACACCATGCAGCTTTCCCGTGTGGATTTCGTTCTCCGCTACATCAACGGCGACGTGGACAGCCACGAGGACGACATTATTGATGAAAGCCTCCTGTACGACTACATCTGCCGCACCATGATGGCGATTTCCGATGAAAACTCCGCGGGCTTCAATGCCATCGGCGACGTGGTGGAGAGCGTGCTTCTGGATTACAGCGAGAAGTATTCCGGCGCCAAGCGGAGACTTGCTACGGGGCTGACCATCATTGCCACGTCCTATTACGCATCCCTGGTAAAGGCGGTTGCGGACGGCATGGTGGATGAGCTGGATGACAGCAAGAGACGCAGATAACAGAAAAACTCATTTTCTTGAAAGGATGGACATTTTATGATAGCATGGTGGAACAACATGGACCTGGTGGGGCAGATTTTTGCTCTGATTGCCATCCCCTCTACGTTGGTGCTTCTGGTGCAGACCATACTGGTTCTGGTGGGCGGTGACAACGACTTTGACGACGGCATCGACCTCAACGGCAACGGGCATATCGATACCCCCGGCGACGGCGGTGCGGACGGCATGGCGCTGTTCTCCCTCCGCGGCATAATGGCGATGGCTTCCGTGGGAGGCTGGAGCGGACTTGTGATGCACGAGGCGGGAATCAATATCGTGGTGACGATCCTTCTTGCCGTGGCGTTCGGTTTTATGGCGCTGGTGGGCATTGCGTGGATCATGAAGCTTTCCGCAAAGCTGCAGTCCTCCGGCAATATTGATCTCGGGTACGCCATCGGGAAGGTGGGTACGGTGTACATCCCCGTTCCCGCATCCATGAAGGGCTCGGGAAAGGTGAACATCACCCTTCAGGAGCGGTTCATTGAAGTAAACGCCGTGACAACCGCCGACCGCAAGCTGACCACGGGCGAAAGCGTCCGCGTGGTGGCAACCGACGAAACGGGCATGCTGGTGGTAGAGCCCATCGCAAAGTGATCGGTAAATTAATGAATGGGAGTGATGTACAGAATGAATTGTACGACATCTGTCCCATTCCCGAGAATTTCCCTTGCGGAATATTCTCCAATCTGTATATAACGATTGAAGTATATTATCCCGACAGAAACATATTATAACGAAAGAGTATTTTACGTAAATTGAAATCACAGAAAACGGACCCCGGTTGAAGGTTATTCATTCCCATAAGGTGCAGGTCACCTCCGAAAAGGAGAGACAATCCCCCGAAAAATAGAATAGAGGTGTTCAATATGACTATGGTGATCCCATCGGAAATCAAAAGGCGAATCCGTAACAAAGCGATTCTCCGAATCGGCATCTTCGTTGGCGTTCTCATCCTGATTATGGCGGCATTCCTTTCTATAAAGCCCCTTGCGGAGCTGGAGCGAAACAACAAAGCGCTGACGTTTTACGTTCTTGTGTTCTTTGATCTTCTGGCAACGGGAGTACCGCTGAAGCTCATAGGCAGAAGCTGGCAGGGAGAGGTGGTCGGCGTGCAGATTAAGACAAGTACAGAAACTTCAAACCCCTCGAAGCCCACAAACAGCTCCTGGTATACCGCAAATACGGTTGTTCTGAGTGTGAAAACACCCAAGGGAGCCATGTTGGTTGAAAATGCGGAATCCACCAAGGCGCGCGGTTCCATAAGGGAGATCGGACAGTACGAAAAAGGGGACTACGCGGCGCGGATTCACGGAGCGGAATATCCGGCGCACTACAAGGCGGCGACAGAGGAAACCCGCTGTGTTTTCTGCGGCAGTTATTCCCCCAATGGTCAGGACGAATGCGAACGGTGCGGAAATGCCTTGGTAACGTTCCAACCCACCCCCTCCGAGAAGAGGGAAAAAGACACCTGATTTACATTTACAGTAAAAAATATTTTTATAAGCCCAAGGAGGTATATTATGTTCAGACCCTTATTAGCAGCAGGCGGAATCAATCCCGGTGTGCTTTTCCTCGTATGCGTGGTGGTGCTTCTTGCGCTGACTACCATGATCATCATTCTCTCCCGCTACAGAAAATGTCCTTCCGACAAGATTCTCGTCATCTACGGTAAGGTGGGCAATGCAAACGACGGCTCCCAGCGTTCCGCAAAGTGTATCCACGGCGGCGCGGCGTTTATCTGGCCCGTGGTTCAGGCGTATGAATACCTTGACCTGACCCCCATTTCCATCTCCGTAGACCTTCGAAACGCCCTTTCCAAGCAGAACATCCGTGTTGACGTGCCCTCCCGTTTTACCGTTGGTATCTCCACCGAAAACGGCGTTATGCAGAACGCGGCGGAACGACTGCTCGGCATGAAGATCGACGCCATCCGACAGGTTGCTGAGGATATCATCTTCGGTCAGATGCGTCTGATCATCGCCACCATGGATATCGAGGAAATCAACGCGGACCGCGACAAGTTCCTTGAGGCGGTTTCCTCCAACGTTGAAACCGAACTGAAGAAGATCGGTCTCCGTCTCATCAACGTAAACGTAACCGACATCACCGACGAAAGCGGATATATTCAGGCTCTCGGTCAGGAAGCGGCTGCGAAGGCCATCAACGATGCGAAGATCTCCGTTGCGGAAGCGGACAGAGGCGGTGCCATCGGTTCTGCGGAAGCCGAAAAGGATATGCGTATCAACGTGTCCCGTTCCAACTCTGCTGCCATCAGCGGTGAAAACGAAGCGAAGGCACAGATTGCGGAATCCGACGCAAAGAGACGTGAACGAGAAGCGGAAGCCCTCAAGCTGGCTACCGCTGCCGAAAACATCGCGGCTGCACGTGCGCAGGAAGAATCCTACGGCGCGCAGAAGGAAGCGGAAATCGCAAGAGCACGTCTGGAACAGGCAAAGCTGGAAGCAGACGTTATCGTAAAGACCGAAATCGAAAAGAAGAAGATCGAGCTGGAAGCAGAAGCGGAAGCCGAAAAGATCAGACGCCGCGCGAAGGGTGAAGCGGATGCCATCCTCCTTCGTATGCAGGCGGAAGCGGACGGTATGAAGGAAATCCTCATGAAGCAGGCGGAAGGTTTTGCGGAGATCGTACGTTCTGCAGGCGGCAATGCGGATGACGCCATCCGTCTGATGCTGGCGGACAAGATGGAAGAGCTGACCAGAATCCAGGTAGACGCCATCAAGAACCTGAAGATCGACAAGGTTACCGTTTGGGACGGCGGTTCCAAGAGTGCGGACGGCAAGAGCGCTACCGCAGACTTTGTGTCGGGCCTCATGAAGTCCATTCCTCCCATGAACGAAATGTTCGATATGGCTGGTATGACACTCCCCAAGTATCTTGGTGAAACAAAGGCAGACGTTCCCGCAGCAGAGACAGCTGCGACAACTTCCGAAAACGCATAACTTCACGGAAGAATAAGTAATCCATGAATATCACCCCCTGCGTGAGTCAATCATACAGGGGGTGATGCCGTGGAAAGAACCGATGGGTTCGGGAGACCCTTTCACGCTCACACGATTTTTTTGAGGGGGCGTAAACGCGTGAAAACCAAACTGGAGCACAGCAGCGTTTTTTTCTTTGGGGGAATCCTCTACAGCCTGATCGAAATTCTGTGGAGAGGGTACACCCATTGGACCATGACGGCGGTGGGGGGGATTTGCTTCCTCCTGCTTTACGGGATCAATCATCGGCTGAAGGGGCGGAGCTTCCTTTGGCGGTGCCTTATCGGTGCGGGGATCATCACCGCGGTGGAATTTGCCGCAGGTATGGTGGTGAATCGGATTCTCCGCCTTGACGTGTGGGATTATTCGGGCATGAGCTTCAATCTTTTCGGACAGGTGTGCTTGTTTTTCTCCTGTATGTGGTTTGTGCTGTGCATTCCCGCGTACCTTCTCAGCACCGTGATTCGCAGATTTTTTGACGGAATTGAAATTGACGAAACGGGGGAGTCCGCGTGATTCCCGTTACATAGACCGACGGAGGCTATTTTGGCAAACAGAAGCAAAAAGAAACAGAACAAAAAGATCCTTGAATGGATCATCGGCGTGATCATCGCCTTGATTGCGTGGTATTTCTTTGGCGAATCGGGGAACTTCACCGGAACTTTCGGCAATCTCTCCACCATGGAGGAGCTTGGAGAAGGGAAGGCGTACTTCCACTTTATCGATGTGGGGCAGGGGGATTCCACGCTGATCACTTCGGGAGGAAAAGCGGTGGTTATCGACACCGGCAGCGTGGATAAGGGGGATACGGTCATCGACTACGTCACCCGTTACACCACGGAGGTGGAGTATCTGATCCTCACTCATCCCCATGAAGACCATATGGGTTCTGCCGACCAGGTTCTTTCTTCCATTGAGGTGAAGAACGTGATTATGCCCGATGCGTATTCCGATTCCGCCTTCTTCTCGCGGTTTCTTGACGTAGTAGAGGAAAAGGGGATCAACGTGATCGAAGCGGTTCCCGGGGACGTCTACGAAATCGGGGAAATGACCGTCACCATCCTTGCACCTCTGGAAAAGGAATACGACAACCTGAACAACTACAGCATCGTTGCACGTGTGGACGTGGGGGATACCTCCGCGTTGTTTACGGGGGATGCGGAAAAAGAGATGGAAGAGGCGCTCCTTCGCCGATATTCCGCGGAGCTTGACTGTGATCTCTACCAAGCGGGACACCACGGTTCCTCTACCTCCAATACGGTCGATTTTATTGCGGCTGTGGCACCCACCGCGGCGGTGATCTCTTGCGGAAAGGACAACAGCTACGGTCATCCCCACCGAGAAACCATCCAAACCTTTGAGGAGTTCGGCGTAGAGGTGTTCCGTACCGACCTGTTGGGAGATATCATCTTTGTCAGCGACGGTGTTGGGATATCTCGATATAAGTAAAAAATCTCTAAATTAA
>JAZQUQ010000185.1:0-6019 GCA_045631365.1 Eubacteriales bacterium
TTTGCGTATTTACTATCAACTTCAACAGCCTTAGTAATTGTTTCTTTATAAGCTACCTGTGGAGCACCTACGTTAGCCTCTACCTTGAATTCACGAAGGAGACGGTCAACGATGATTTCAAGGTGAAGCTCACCCATACCAGCGATGATTGTCTGTCCTGTTTCGTGATCTGTATGAGCACGGAATGTCGGGTCTTCTTCTGCAAGTTTTGCAAGAGCAATACCCATCTTTTCCTGACCTGCTTTGGTCTTAGGTTCGATAGCAACCTTAATAACAGGTTCCGGGAATTCCATGGACTCAAGAATGATAGGATACTTTTCGTCACAGAATGTGTCACCTGTGGTTGTGCTCTTAACACTTACAACAGCGGCGATATCACCGGAGTAGCATACGTCGATATCCTTTCTGTCGTTTGCATGCATCTGCAGGATACGACCGAAACGTTCTCTCGCACGCTTAGCGGGGTTATACGCTGTTGTACCGGTTGTAATGGAACCGGAGTAAACTCTGAAGAAGCAGAGCTTACCTACGTAGGGGTCAGTCATGATCTTGAACGCGAGAGCTGCGAAAGGAGCCTCATCGGATGCGGGTCTCTCTTCTTCCTCGTTTGTATCGGGGTTGATACCCTTGATTGCAGGGATATCAAGAGGAGAGGGCATGTAGTCGATAACAGCGTCAAGAAGCTTCTGAACGCCCTTGTTCTTATAAGAAGTACCGCAAACTACGGGTACGAACTTATTTGCGAGTGTTGCACGACGGATTGCGTCCTTCAGTTCATCAACGGTGATTTCTTCACCTTCGATGTACTTTTCGAAGAGAGCTTCATCGCATTCAGCAACGGATTCAAGCATTGCTGCGCGGTACTCTTCCGCCTTGCCTCTCATGTCCTCGGGGATTTCTTCAACACGCATATCCTTACCGAGGTCATCGTAGTAAATATCGGCCTCCATGTTGATCAGGTCGATAATACCTCTGAACTTATCTTCAGCTCCGATGGGAAGCTGGATCGGAACAGCGTTTGCCTTCAGACGTTCCTTCATCATGTCAACTACGTGATAGAAGTTGGCACCCATGATGTCCATCTTGTTTACATACGCCATTCTCGGAACACCGTACTTGGTAGCCTGACGCCATACGGTTTCAGACTGGGGTTCTACACCACCCTTTGCACAGAAAACGGTTACGGATCCGTCGAGGACTCTGAGAGAACGCTCAACTTCTACAGTAAAGTCAACGTGGCCGGGGGTATCGATGATATTGATTCGCGTATCCTTCCAGAAACATGTTGTAGCAGCGGAGGTAATTGTGATACCTCTCTCCTGCTCCTGTTCCATCCAGTCCATAGTAGCGGAACCTTCGTGGGTTTCACCGATCTTATGGGTCTTACCTGTGTAGAACAGAATACGTTCTGTTGTTGTTGTCTTACCGGCGTCAATGTGAGCCATGATACCGATATTTCGGGTACGCTCAAGTGAATATTCCCTTGGCATTTACTCAATCTCCTTATTTCTTGGGGCTGATTACGCCGAACAGCGTATGAAATCAAGCCGCATATCCGATGTCACTGTGTGACGGGGGATTAATACTTGAAATGTGCGAAAGCCTTGTTAGCTTCAGCCATTCTGTGTGTTTCTTCCTTCTTCTTGAATGCGCCGCCTGTGCTGTTCTTTGCATCGAGAATTTCTCCTGCAAGTCTTTCAGCCATTGTGCGTTCGCTTCTGGAACGTGCGTAAGCAACCATCCATCTCAGACCGAGAGTCTGACGACGTTCGGGTCTTACTTCCATAGGTACCTGATAGTTAGAACCGCCGATACGACGAGCCTTAACTTCAAGAACAGGCATTACGTTTTCAAGAGCTTCGCCGAAAGCTTCAAGGGGGTTCTGACCAACCTTAGCTTCAACCATTGCGAATGCGTCGTACACAATCTTCTGTGCAACGCCCTTCTTGCCGTCCAACATGATGTTGTTGATAAGCTTTGTTACGAGCTTGGAATTGTAAAGAGGATCCGGCAGTACATCTCTCTTAGAAATCTGACCTCTTCTGGACACTTTTCTTCCCTCCTTCATTAAATTTATGATATCATAGGTACTCGAAAGATAGCTTCCGTAAGTGTGTGTCAGTCATATAAACATTTATTACATGAAACGGACAATACACTACGAGTGGTATCGATGAGATTTGGGGAGCAATTACTTCTTCTTTGCTCTCTTTGCACCGTACTTGGAACGGGACTGCTTGCGGTTTGCAACGCCCTGTGTATCAAGTGTGCCGCGGATGATGTGGTAACGTACACCAGGCAGGTCACGTACACGTCCGCCACGAATCAGAACAACGGAGTGTTCCTGAAGGTTGTGACCGATACCGGGAATGTAAGTGGTAGCTTCCATACCGTTTGTCAGTCTTACCTTTGCGATCTTACGAAGAGCAGAGTTAGGCTTCTTAGGTGTTGTTGTGGATACCTTTGTGCAAACACCGCGCTTCTGAGGTGCGCTCTGGTCAGTGGGAACCTTCTTCAGAGAGTTGAAGCCAACCTGAAGTGCGGGAGCCTTAGACTTGTAAGTCTTGTCCTGTCTTCCCTGCTTAACCAGCTGATTAAACGTAGGCATAGTTTATCCTCCTTTTCTTTAGTAATAAATGTTTATATACAACCTGCCACCGATCGGAATCGTTGGACGGAAGTATGCTGTTTTGATGTGCGCGGGCATAGAAATAGCCCTTTAAAAACACGCACGATGTTATTATATCATCACTTTCTGCCCTTGTCAAGCAATCCGTCGAATGTTTTGTAAAACTTCTCCCACTTGCACAATTTTTGCATCCCCGAATACATCCATTTAGGAATATTTCAGCACAAACGGAGCATTCTTTCTCTATTATCGGAGCAAACGGGAAGTTTTATGCATATTTTTCGCCCGGATTCCACATTTCCCCATACGGGAAACCGGCATTTTAACCCATAACCTCGCCGTCCGCGGTAAAGAGGGGGAGCTTTTCAAGATAAATCAGGTCTTCTCTGTTCTGCGCATCGCCCTCGGCAAGGATCGCCATCCTTCCCACGATCTTTCCGCCTGCCGCTTCCACCAGCTGCTCCACGGCACGGAGAGACTCACCCGTGGAAATTACGTCGTCAACGATAAGAATTCTGGATCCCTTGATCAGCTCCGCATCGGCACTGTCGAGGAACAGCTTCTGTTCACCGGCTGTCGTAATGGACTGTACGGTCACTTCAAACACGCCCGACATGTAAGCCTTTGCCTTCTTGCGTGCCACGAAATACTTTCTGTTCCCCGCCAGGCGGCCCATTTCGTGAGCAAGGGGAATCCCCTTCGCTTCTGCTGTGATAACGTAATCGTATTCGGGGGCGAGAGAAAGAAGCTTTTCCGCACAGGCGGTAGTCAATTCCGGGTCACCGAAGATAACGAAGGCGCCGATGGCAATTTTGTCGTTCAGGGGGCAGATGGGGAGCGCACGCTCCACCCCGGCAATGGTCATGGGATATGTTTTCATATCTTGTTCTCCTGAATGTATATAATAAAATGTAAGGTTTGTCGTTTTCGTACGGGAAAAGTCGATCTGCACGGTAATTTCTCCGCAAATCACTACAATATTTATTATAACACAAAAAACTTCCGTTTGTCAATGTTTTCTCCAAAATGCTCCGCCTCCCCCTTCACCGCCGCTCAACGAGGGAGCGCGATCCGCAAATCAACGGCAATACGGTGCGTTTTCCGAAATAAGGCATCAAAAATTTATTCTTTTGTGCGTTTTGCACTTTACAACGCTAATGTTTTGTTGTATAATAGTGAAAAAGTCATTTCAAATGACTGTGAACGGAGAATATACTATGGCGCAACCTAAAAGAAGCTCACAGAAGGACTACCTGTTTGAAGCTATTTTGGCGTTAGAGAGCATAGACGATTGCTACAACTTCTTTGAAGATCTTTGCACCATCAAGGAATTGTCTGAAATGGCAAAGCGGATGTGCGGCGCGAAAATGCTGGCGGAAAACAAGGTCTACACAGAAATCACCGAAGCAACGGGACTCAGCACCGCTACCATCAGCCGAATCAACCGCTGTTTGAAATACGGAAGCGACGGCTATGCGGAGGCGATCCGCCGCCTCGACGAGAAGGGCATCCTTCCCGACGAAACCGCAGCAGGAGCCGACGATGGTGCGGACGAGGACGAAACCGATGAATGACGGATACCACGCCCTTGCCTCCGTCTATGACCGACTGAACGGCGATGTAGACTACGCCGCATGGGCTGATTTTGCGGAGGAATCCTTTCGGAAATACTGCGGCAAAAAGCCCTCTTCCCTGTTGGAACTCGGCTGCGGCACAGGAAGCATGACCTTGGAGCTGGCACGCAGAGGCTACGACCTCACCGCCCTTGATCTTTCGGAGGATATGCTGTCCGTCGCCCATATGAGAATGGCGGAGGAAGGACTCAAAAACATTCTGTTCCTGCAGGGAGATATGACCTCCTTCGAGCTGTACGGCACCGTGGACGGTGTGATCTGCTGCCTCGACGGAATCAACCATCTTACTCACAGAGAGGATGTGGCGGCCTGTTTCGCTTTGGTTGCCAACTACCTGAACCCGGGCGGAATCTTCCTGTTCGATCTGAACACCCCCTACAAATTCAAGACGATGTACGCCGACAACGACTATATCCTGGAAGAAGACGGAGCCGTGTGCTGTTGGCAGAACCGCCTGAACAAAAAAGGAGACGTGTGTGACTTCTACCTCACCGTGTTCGAGGAGATGCCGAACGGTCTCTACAAAAGGACGGACGGCGTGCAGAGAGAACGGTGCTACGGTATGAAGGCGATCAAAAATCTCCTTGCCGATACGGGCCTGGAGTTTGTGGAAGCCGTTTCATCCTACGCCTTTGATGATATCAACGAAACCACCGAACGCTGGTACATCGCCGCACGGAAGCCCGAATAAAACGATTTATCCTACAACAAAGTTGTACATGGAGTTACATTATGGCAAAAATTATTCTTTTTGACGGAACAAATCAGGATAAGTGGAAGAAAACCGACGGTTCTCCCGCCGAATGGCAGCTGAACGGCGACGGTACCATGACCGTCGTTGCCCGCAAGGGAGACATCGTTTCCACCGAAACCTTCAAAGACGCCCATATTCACGTAGAATGGATGGAACCCGATACCCCCGACGTGGAATACGGCTGGAGAGGAAACAGCGGCGTGTATATCCACGGCTGCTACGAAATCCAGATTCTTGATTCCTACGGTGTCGAAAAGCCCGACAGCTACGACTGCGGCGGCATCTACGAAAATTACGCTCCCCTCAGCAACGCCTCCAAGGCTCCCCTTGAGTGGCAGTATTACGACATCTACTTCCGTGCTCCCCGCTTTAACGAAAAGGGCGAACGGACCGAATCCGCACGAATCACCATCATCATGAACGGTGTGTGTATTCAGAACAATGTCATCCTTCACAACGCCACCCCCGGCGGTATCTATGAAAATCCCGTTGCGGAAGGCCCTCTCATGCTGCAGGACCACAAAACCCCCGTTCAGTTCCGCAATATCTGGATTGAAACCCTGTAAAAACACAAATCAACTCAAAGTGAGGTAAGAATATTATGGCAAAGATTATGCTTTTCGACGGCACCAGCCTCGATAACTGGCGCAAGCCCGACGGTGAACCTTCCAACTGGACCCTCCACGCAGACGGCACCATGAGCCCTTCCCGTGACGACACCGTTTCCACCGTCACCTTCAAGGATGCTCATATTCACGTAGAATTCCGTGAACCCCTTGATTCCGACCGTACCGAAGAAATCCAGTTCCAGGACGGCAACAGCGGTGTTTACATCCACGGATGCTACGAAATCCAGATCATCGACTCCTACGGCGATGCTCCCGAAAAGGAAAATCCCTGCGGTGCCATCTACATGATGTATCACCCCCGCGTGAACGCAAGTAAGGCAGTTGGTGAATGGCAGTATTACGATATCTACTTCCGCGCTCCCCGTTTCAACGA
>JAZQUQ010000186.1:0-4344 GCA_045631365.1 Eubacteriales bacterium
ATCCTCCTCTAAATCGCAGAATTCCGCAAGCAGGTCGGTTTCCAGCATGGCGTTGCTCATGACGGTGTAATTCTTCACCCCTGCACGGCGGAATCGTTCCTTGCTCAGTCTGCGGACGGCCTCCACTCTGGCACGGATCACAGCAGAGGTTTCCCCTCTCTGCTTATCCGCAAGCTCCGCAAAATTCAGCTCCGGCATTTCCACCTGAATATCGATTCGGTCCAGCATAGGCCCGCTGATTTTTGCGAGATACTTGTCCACTTCCTTTTTGCCGCACTTGCACACCCCCGACCGACTGCCGTAGTAGCCGCATTTGCAGGGATTCATGGCACACACCAGCATAAAGCGGGCGGGATAGGTGATCTTCGCCGCCGCACGGGTGATGGTCACCACCTTATCCTCCATGGGCTGACGAAGTGCTTCCAGCGCATTTTTCTGAAATTCGGGGAACTCATCCAGGAACACTACACCGTTATGGGCAAGGGAGATCTCCCCGGGCTGAGGAATACTGCCCCCTCCCACCAAAGCGGGACTGCTTAACGTGTGGTGGGGAGAACGGAAGGGACGTTCCAGAATAAAGGGTCTCTCCTCCGACAGCATGCCGGCACAGGAATGGATTTTTGTGGTTTCCAAGGCCTCCTCATAGCTGAGTCTTGGCAGGATGGAGGGGAGTCTCTTTGCAAGCATGGATTTTCCCGACCCGGGAGGGCCGATCAGGAGAATATTATGTCCCCCCGCCGCCGCGATTTCCATGGCACGCTTCGCACGGTGCTGTCCCTTCACCTGTGCCATATCCTCCGCATAGGTATCGCGGAAGGACGAAGCAAGAGGATTCTCCTCCGTAGGTTTCAGTAAAACTTCCCCTCGGAGATGGGCAACCAAAGACGGAATATCGGGCACACCGTAAATGTGAACCCCTTCCCGATTGGCACATGCCGCCTCTTTCAGATTCCCCGCAGGAACAAAGATTTCGGTCAGCCCTGCGTTGATGGCGGCAATGGTCATTCCAAGCACTCCGCGGACGGGACGAATCTCTCCCGAAAAGGAAATCTCCCCCACAAAGCACTTGTTTTTCAAATCGCAATGCACGATGCCGCATCCGCTGTACACCGCCACAAGAATGGCAAGTTCCAGGGCAGTTCCTTCTTTTCTGCGGTCGGCAGGGGCAAGATTTACGGAAATATCGGAGGACGGAATGGGGAATCCGCTGTTTTCGGACCCTTGAAAAATCCGTTTTTCCGACTCTCGCACCGCCGCATCGGGGAGTCCCACCAACTCAAACATTTCAAGCCCCCGCACCGCGGCACATTCCACGGTCACAAGGAACCCGTCAATCCCGTGGGTAGCGGCTGAATAGGTTATGGACAGCATGTTTATCCCACCTTTTCGTTGTTTTATCAAATCATAATCTTCACTGAGGCAAATCCGTCGGTAATGTAATGCCCGAGGAACGCCCCCTCTCCCCACAGCCGTTCGCATACGTCCTGCTTCATGACGTAGGTAAGCCGCAAATCATCGGGGGACGGTATGAGGGGTTCGTCCACATGATTATGGGCTGCCGAAAAATACACGGTCCCCATCTCCTCCGTTTGGCGGACAATCATATCCGCGTAGGAATCCCACAGACGAATGCCGCACCGACAGGCACAAACCGTTTTCCGACAGCGGAATTTCTTATCAAAAAAGAAGATATACGCGGTATCCGCCGGTTCGCCCATCAAACGCCAGATCATCAGTCTGCGTCGTTCTTCCTCACTCCGCGCGGGGATCTGCATCCGACGACGAAGCTCCGCCTGCTTCAGCACATCCCGCACAACACGGGACGTGCGATCGGACAAACTGACGTCCACTGTCATTCCCGTTCGTTTATATGACATAGAAGAAAATGCAGAAAAAGTGCATCAAGCTGGCAAGAACCACAAACACGTGGAACACCGAGTGGACGTACTTCTTTTTCTTTCCCCAGCCGTACAGCAGCGCCCCGATGGTATAAAGAATCCCGCCGATGAGCAAAAACGCACTTCCTCCGAAGGTAAGAGCACGGAACGTAGGCTTGATGCTGAAAATCACGCACCAGCCCATGGCGAGATAGCAAATCATGGAAAATTTGCTGTATTTTTTCAAATCAATGGCAGTCAGAGTCACCGCCAGCGCACAGATCCCCCACACCACACCGAACACCGTCCAGCCGAGGGCTTGATTTTCCGACCGAAGAGAGCATAGGGTAATGGGAGTATAGGTGCCTGCTATCATGAAATAAATAGTACAGTGATCCAGCACCTGCAGAACCTTTTTCGCCGTGGGAGAAACCAGTCCGTGGTAAATACTGGACAGGGTAAACAAACAGATCACGGATGCCCCGTAGATGGACGAGCCCACCACACCCCAAGGATTCCGGTGAATGGCTGCAAACACCACGCACAGCACCAAATAAGCAATGCCGAAGGAGGCACCCACGATATGGGTCACCATATTGGTAATCTCCTCCCCCCGTGTATAGGGAGGAAGAAGTCGGTCTCTCAGTTTTGTTCTTTTCATAAGTAAAATACAGATTGGTTTGTTATTGGATTTCGTTCTTTTTTCTGAAATTTTCCGCATCCTTCTTGAAGATGGCGGAAAGCTCCTCGGAGCAGCAATAGATCCGTTCTTTTTCCTCATCGGTAAAGAAGGACAGGGTGATCAGGGTCTCGTGAGCCAGCTCGCCGATCATCTGATCCAGATGTGCCAGCCCCTCATCGGTGATGGAAATGTACACCTGACGGCGGTTTTCCTTGTTGTGGGAACGCTCCACGTACCCTTTTTCCTCAAGGTCGTTAACCAGCTTGGTGAGCTGCTGCTTGGTGATTCCCATTTCGTTGGCAAATTTCGTCATGGTAATGGACTGTCCGCGGTATCCCCGAAGGGTATACAGCATGGAAAATCCGTGGGAATTCCGTTTATATTCCGTGGTTTCTCCCGTATGTCTGCGGATCAGGGCGTAATAATCCACCATGAAGTCCAAAAACTTGCGGGCGACTTCCACATCGTGTTTTTCTTTCATCTGAAACTCCTTA
Organism: Eubacteriales bacterium; assembly: GCA_045631365.1. Lineage (GTDB taxonomy): Bacteria > Bacillota > Clostridia > Oscillospirales > CAG-272 > UMGS1696. Next base: position 3,054 of record JAZQUQ010000186.1, read on the forward strand.
CATCCGATGCACAACTGTTAACAACGGATAATTGTGGTTATGGATTAATTATATCATATGTGAAATATTTTGTCAACGAAAAAGCAGGGGAGAAAAGCAAAAGGACACCGCACGGCAAAGCACGGTATCCTCCATCTTATTCCGTTTTTCCGAGGAGAATGTTCTTCTCTCCCTTTGACAGCTTATAGTCCTCCATAGGCTGTTCCGCATAGCAGACCACTTGTCTGCCGGTATAGCCGTCACGGAGCTTCATGATGATCACAATCTCATCATCGGGACCGAATTCCACCCCGTCCGCCATCAGTTTGCGGAAGTTGTAGATGGTTTTCTCCTTCGCATCGGTCATCCGACAGGGATAGGTCGCCCCCGTGGTCTCATTGAACAGTTCAAACTCAAATTCCGTCCCCGGTGTCATGTCGGTGTAATCATAAACGCTGTCGTTCCAGCGAACGGTGATCTGTGCCTGAGCCACGGAGGGGATATAATAGAACGAATACGCACAGAAATACCCTTCCTCGGACATTTCCGCCGCAATCTCCACGGTCTTCACGAATCCAACGGAATCTTCCTCTGTATAAGCAGCGATCATCTCATCGGTAACGGTCAATTTTGAAAACACGGATTTGTCCGCAACCATGATACAGCGGAGAATAAATGCAGCACAAAGGGTAAACACGATAATATATCCGAACGTCTTCACAAACTTCTGCATAAAAGCACCTGCCTTTCAACCTCATTTTTGCGTTTTTTCTTTCTCTGTATTATACCACCAATATTTGAACATTTCCACCGTTCGGCAAAACAATTCCCCTCCTCCCCACCGCGTGAAAGCCCAAAAGGACAGAATGGAGAAAAACTTTGCAAAAACTGAAGAAAAAACCAAAAAAAATCGCAAGAAACCCTTGACAAACAAAATCATTTGTGGTATCATAATAAGGCACTCGGCGATAAGTGCTGAATGCGGGTGTAGTTCAGTGGTAGAATTCCAGCCTTCCAAGCTGGTTATGTGGGTTCGATTCCCATCACCCGCTCCATTTTATTATACGGATTCCCGACTGCAAAGTCAAGGATTCCGTCATGAGTACCTTTAGCTCAGTTGGATAGAGCAACTGCCTTCTAAGCAGTAGGTCGAGGGTTCGAATCCCCCAAGGTACGTTACATGCGATGTACCGTCTTGGGTGGAGCAATCGCTCCCGGCAATCGCCTCCCAAAGGGTATGTTGTGTGAAAAGCGGTTCATTATATAAACCTATAATGTTCCGTACATTCGGTGGATGTAGCTCAGTTGGTTA
>JAZQUQ010000187.1:0-3528 GCA_045631365.1 Eubacteriales bacterium
CTCACGCTGGAAACATGGGTTCGATTCCCGTACGGGTCACCAAAAACAACCTAACTCGAACACTTTCGAGTTAGGTTGTTTTTGTTTACTCGTCGGAGCGGCACGGCGTGCGTAGCACGCATGGGTTCGGTTTCGCCGCTCGGAGATCTGCAAGCTCGCTTGCAAGGCGGAGAGCGCGCGAATTTTCGCGCAGCGAAATTCCCGTGTTCGACATATGCATATAATGGCTCACCAAAAGAAGCCTAATCCGAATTCTCGGGTTAGGCTTCTTTTGATTATTCGATTGATGAATCTGTACCCCGCAAAGTCATATGACTTTGCATAGTATGCGCACAGTATTTCGGGGTCAAGCTTTTCTTATGCGCACACAGGGGTTCAGATTCCCGTACGGATCACAAAAAAAAACCTAACTCGAACATTCGGGTTAGGTTGTCTTTTATTTTTGCCGAACTCCGCTTTATTACGATGCCTGTTTCCTATTCCGCATCCTGATCAGACGTTTCCTGCGGCGCGGCCTCCTGCTGTCTTTTGTTATGCCGTTTGTTGATAATATTGTAGATCAAAAGACCTATTCCGCTGACGGTCGTCGTAATGACCGCAAACAGAATGGCCTTGGTGTAATTCTCGTCTCCCACTGCATTTCCGCTGACGGTGGACAGAATGACAGAAGGGAAGCGCGCCACCGTAGTCAAGGCAATGTAGAGAGGAATGCTCATGTCGGTCAGTCCAATGGCGTAGGTGAACAGATCCTTGGGGGTCCCGGGTATAGCGAAAAGGATAAAGGTCAGCATATTTCGCTTGGCGGGATCGTTGATGATGGGAAGCGCGTCGATCTTCTCCTTGGGGTAGAAGGCGTACACGAACCGCGCGCCGAATCTCCGTACCAGAAGGATGGTCGTGCTACTCCCCAGCACGATTCCCACGAGGCACAGGAAAGATCCGATCCAGCTTCCGAAAACGTAGCCGGCGGCGATCTCCACAACCTCCCCGGGAACAAGCGCGACAACCACCTGCGCGGCGGATATGAGGACCAGCGCTAGCGCCCCCAGAAAATAATGTTCTCCAATGCGCTCACGAACCAGATCGGGATCGGCCAGATACTCCCGCATGAGCCAGATCCCCAGTACGGTCAAGGCCAGAAAAACAGCAGAAATAACGGAAAGGAATAAGGAAGCCTTAGATTTTTTCATAACGGGTCTCCCCGTCTGCTTTGGTTTCATGATTGGATCAAATCCTTTCAATGGTCATGAGGAGTAGGATTGAACGTCGGTATAGGGAGGAACCGTCACAGGAAGAGTTACGATAAAGGTACTCCCTTTCCCGCTCTCGCTTTCCACCTTGATCGAACCGCCACACAGGTAGAGAATGCGGCTGACGATGTTGAGTCCAATGCCGTTACCGTCTCCCGTGTGGGAAGTGTCCCCTTGGTAGAACTTATCGAAGATATGTCGTACAGTGTCCTCGTTCATGCCAATGCCCGTATCGTTGATCTTGATCGTGACCGTTTGACTGTCTGCAAAGAGGGCGCAGGTAACCGTCCCGCCTTCCGGGGTAAACTTAATGGCGTTTCCGAAAAGATTGAGCCATACCTGGGACAGCATATTTTCGTTAAAGTAGTATTTCACCTCATCCATCTCCAGATTCAGCTCAATATTCTTGGGACCCCATTGCTTTTCCAGAAGCACGAGACAGGTTCGGAGCTGCTCGTCCAGCCAGAATTCCGACTTATCAGTCACGATGGCCTGGTTCTCCAGCTTAGAAAGCAACAGGATATTGGTAGACATCTTTGCCAGACGATCAGACTCGTCGGCAATGATACGAATATACTCCCGTTCCTCCTCCGGTGTCAGTCCCCCCGCCTTCAGCTGATGGGCAAAGCCCTGGATGGAAACGATGGGGGTCTTGAATTCATGAGAAAAGTTATTGATGAAATCGTTGCGGAACATTTCAATGCCGTCCAGCTCGGAGGCCATGTGGTTGAAGGAACGCTGAAGGATACCGAAATCCGAGTGCTCGTCAAATGTCTCTTGGATCTTGACCTTGAAATCCCCCTTGGAAATGCGTTTTGTGGCGTGGATCATTTCGTTCATGGGGAGCAGGACCCATTTGGTAAAGATCGCTGCAGCAACTGTGCCAATCAGGGTACAGGCGATCAGGGAGGAGGTAATGGTCAGGACAGAATTGAAGGTGCGGAGCGCAGGGAAGAGAATAATCAGTAAAACATAGAGAACGACGGTGATGGCCGAGGTCATGAACATGAGTGAAAAAATGACCATAGTCAGCTCAACGCGGAAGGACTTGATTCCCAGTCGCCCGCGGAGCCTGCGGTGCCTTGCATGAAACTTACCGGATGTCTTGCGGACACTCATTTCAGGTACACCGCCTTGTAGCCCAGTCCGCGGACCGTGATGATCTCAAAGTCCCCGTTGTCGCGGAAACGGTCGCGCAGACGGCTGATGTGAACGTCTACCGTGCGCTCGTCAGACTCAGACTCCATATCCCAGATCTCGTCCATAAGCTGACGGCGGGTGAAGATCTTGTTGGGATAAGAAAGAAGCTTGAACAGAAGCAGAAACTCCTTTTGAGGAAGCTCCATTCCGCCTGCGGCACCCACAGGCTCTCCGTCGGTACGGACAGTCAGGGAATCGTAGTACAGAACGGTGGAGCCCACGCTCAGACGACGCTCGCTGACGATACGGGAGCGGCGGAGAAGGGCGGCGATACGCAAGATCATTTCCTCCTCGTCCACGGGCTTGGTCATGTAATCGTCTGTTCCAATGATGAAGCCCTTGTGCTTGTCTGCAGGGGTCTCCTTGGCGGTGACCATCAGGATGGGAAGCGTATTCCCCCCCTCACGCAGAATGCGTGTGAATTCATACCCGTCCATCTTAGGCATCATAATATCCAGAATGACAAGATCGACGTGCTTCTTTTCCATCTGCTCCAGAGCATCCACACCGTCTGTAGCAGGGATGGCGTGGTATCCGTAGCGCTCCAGCACGGCGCACATGAGTCGTCTCGTATTGATATCATCCTCAACAACCAGTATATTGAACATAGTTTGTGTCCTTTCTTTTTCATACGGAGAGCTTTTTTAACTTTGTAAACAAATTATAACACACCTTTGCAAACTGAGTATGAATCCTTGGTAACATTGTTTCAAAACCTTGACAGAAAGAGGGAATTGTTGTATAATAATATAGTTGAATTATACACCCCCACCAAAGGAGCTATCCATGAAAAAAATGTCATCCTCCACCCCATCGAAGCTGTCCCTTGCACTGACGAGGGAAAAGAATATCTGCCGCGCCATTGCCGCGTGGAGCCTGTATGCGTTGGCTCTCCTGCTCTTTACCGAGGGGGACTTTTTCGATCTTTCCTTTGCGCAGGATTCCGGCCTTGGAGTCATGATTTTGGCGGTGGTTGTCCTTTTCTGCGGCTTGACCGCCATTGCTACCGTCCTCTCCGACTACGAGACCGACTCCTGGTTCCTGCTCCTGGGTGCTACGGGGTGTGTGATCCGCTGGC
>JAZQUQ010000188.1:0-7536 GCA_045631365.1 Eubacteriales bacterium
GCCCAATCGTTTTTGTTGAATCTGCGCCAAAGGACGGTGCGTCCGTTTTGATCGAGGTATTGTTCAATGGCAATTTTGTTGTTAAAATGCCCGATATCCATCACGCAAACAGTATCATAGGTTTTTCCGTTGATTGTAATAACATACCTTCCTACGATGTCAACCAGTTCTTCCTTACCCGCAACAACGATTTTATCATCCACACGATTGATTCTTCTGCGAGGGACGATATCCGTTTCATAACCGCAGTTGTCTTCTCCAAATCCCCAGTTGTTCATGAATGTATCGCTGTCAAGAAAGGTGAAATATTTACGAACACCGTTTTCGATATGACTTTCTGCAAGATATCGACAATGCGTGTCTGTAAGCTGCGCAACAAAATATCTCTCGGTTGTTTTATCCGAAGTGCAATCATGCTGCTTTGCAACAATTTCAACACCTTCAATGCCGTGAACTTCTGACTTTCCAACGACAGATGCGTCGGTATATTCCTTTATCTTTCTCGACGGAATATCGTAACTGCCCCAAGTTACTTTCTCAGCCAATCTTGGGATAATGCAAAATCCCATCAGTTCTTCACATTTCACAGAAAACGGCGCAAGATCGGACTTCTCAATCTTATACTCAGGCAAATATTCGGGTAGCTTTTTCATCATTGTTTCTCCTTTTGCTGTTTCTTTGTAGGGGTAATGCTGCTTGAATTTTTCTTTGGCATAATGCAGGCGGCTCTTGACCGTACCGAGGGGAACGGCAAGCTTCCCCGAAATCTCCTCCTGCGACAGTTCCTTGAAGAAATACAGATACAAAATCTCCTTCTCTTTGTCGCCGAGGGCATCCATAGTCTCCCGCACAATGCTTCGTTCGGTAATACCGAATCTTCCCGTGCTTAACACGGACTCAGACAGGTCTTCCAAAGAGATATTCATATCCCTCGCTTTTCTCCTGTAGTAGTCGGTGCACTTGTGGCTTGCGATACCGATGATCCACGCCTTAAACGCAGACGGATTCTTCAATGAATCAAACTTTACCGTGGCAGTCAGGCACACATCCTGAATCACGTCCTCCGCATCGTGTCGGTTGTTGATCTTAAAATTCACATAACGCTGAAGCGGCACAAGATTTTCCTGCAATAGCTTTTCAAATTCACTCACATACTCACCTCCTCGCAAATGATCTTGAAATCGATTTCACTTATATAGTCGAAACAAAACAGCAAAAGGTTCAATCGATAAGATAAAAATTAAAAAACACCCCTTGCATAAAAGTTTTTGAAGGGAAGGGGTTCGGGGGAGGGAAACTTTTCTCAAAAAGTTTCCCTCCCCCGAGATATAAACATATTAAATTAGAGGCCGCGCTTTACGTAGTGGGTGTGCAGCAGTTCATGAGCCTTGTGGGAGTTGGGTTCGCCGAGGAATTCCTCGTAAACCTTCTTCACGATGGGGTTATCATGAGACTTTCTGTATTCCAGCTTTTCTGCGTCCGCCTTGTAGAGAACGGAAGCACGGAGAGCCTTGAGGTCTACGTTGTTGCGAACGGAAGCAGGCTGTGTGGGCTGACCACCGCCGTTTACGCATCCGCCGGGACAAGCCATGATTTCGATGAACTGAACGTCGTATGTGCCGTCCTGAACACCCTTCAGCAGCTTGGAAGCATTAGCTGTACCGGAAGCAACAGCAACCTTCAGCTCGATGTCGCCCAGCTTGTATGCAGCGAACTTGATGCCTTCTGTACCACGAACATCGTTGAATTCCAGCTTTTCGAGGGGCTTGCCTTCGATAACCTCAGCTGCAGTACGGAGAGCAGCCTCCATAACGCCGCCGGTTGCACCGAAGATCGCGCCTGCACCGGAACCGATGTCGATGGGCATGTCGAACTTCGCGTCTTCGAGAGACTTGAAGTCAATACCTGCCTGTTCGATCAGTCTGCCAAGCTCACGGGTGGTAACAGCGATGTCAACGTTTGCTACGCCGCCGTTTTCCTGACCGTCACGGGATACTTCGAACTTCTTAGCTGTACAAGGAATTGCGGAAACGAATACGATATCCTTGGGATCCAGACCCATCTTTTCTGCGAAGTAGCTCTTGTACATTGCACCGAACATCTGCTGAGGAGACTTGCAGGTAGACAGGTTCTCAGTCATTTCGGGGAAGTAGTGTTCGCAGAACTTAACCCATCCGGGAGAGCAGGATGTGATCATGGGGAGAGCGCCGCCGTTCTTCACTCTGCCGAGGAATTCGGTTGCTTCTTCCATAATGGTAAGGTCAGCGGTGAAGTTCATGTCGTATACGCCGTCAAAGCCGAGAGCCTTGAGAGCTGCAACCATCTTGCCTTCTGTGTCTGTGCCGGGTTCGTAGCCGAAGCATTCGCCGATTGTTGCACGAACGGAAGGAGCACAGCAGATTGCAACGTGCTTTGTGGGATCGTTGATGGCATCGAGAATCTTCTGAGTGTCGTCCTTTTCGTAGATCGCACCAACGGGGCAGGCAACGATACACTGACCGCAGTTGATACAAGAAGTTTCAGCAAGGCTCTTCTCGAATGCGGGAGCGATTTCTGTGTCGTAACCACGGTTGGTAGCACCGATGGCACCGATGCCCTGTACCTTTGTACAAGCACCAACGCAGCGGCGGCAGAGGATACACTTGTTGTTGTCACGAATGATAGAGGGGGAAGAGGTGTCAAGAGCCAGCTTTACCTTACCTTCGGAGTAAACAAAGCGGTCTTCGTCTGCGTGGTAGTCACGAGCCAGCTTCTGCAGTTCGCAGTTGGTGGAACGGATACAGGAGAGACACTTCTTTTCGTGAGCAGAGAGAACCAGCTCGATGTTGGTCTTTCTTGCAGCTCTGATCTTGGGAGTGTTGGTCTCGATTTCCATACCGTCGTTGATGGGGTATACACAAGCGGTAACCAGACCGCGAGCGCCCTTTACTTCAACAAGGCAGAGACGGCATGCGCCGATTTCGTTGATGTCCTTGAGGTAGCACAGGGTGGGAATGTCGATGTTTGCGTATCTGCAGGCTTCGAGAACGGTGATACCTGCGGGTACGGAGTACTCGACGCCGTTGATTTTAACATTTACCATATTCATATCGGGTAAAGACTCCTTCCTTATTTCTTGATGATCGCGCCGAACTTACACTTTTCCATACAAGCGCCGCACTTTACGCACTTTGTCTGGTCGATAATGTGAGCTTCCTTAACCTTACCCACAATTGCTCCTGCGGGACATACTCTGGAGCAGAGGGTACAACCCTTACACTTGTCAGCTTCGATGGTGTAGGAGAGAAGCTTCTTACATACGCCTGCGGGACACTTCTTGTCAACGATATGGGATACGTATTCGTCGCGGAAGTAGCGCAGAGTGGAGATAACAGGGTTGGGAGCTGTCTGACCGAGACCGCAGAGAGATGCGCTCTTGATGTAGTTTGCCAGCTCTTCCAGCTTGTCAAGGTCTTCCATTTCGCCGTTACCGTCGGTGATCTTGTTGAGGATCTCGAGGAGACGAACGGTACCGATACGGCAGGGTGCGCACTTACCGCAGGATTCGTCAACGGTGAATTCGAGGAAGAACTTCGCGATGTCAACCATACAGGAGTCTTCGTCCATAACGATCAGACCACCGGAACCCATCATGGAACCGATCTTGATCAGGTTGTCATAGTCGATGGGAGTGTCGATGAGAGAAGCGGGGATACATCCGCCGGAAGGACCACCGGTCTGAGCAGCCTTGAACTTCTTTCCGTTGGGAACGCCGCCGCCGATTTCTTCAACAACTTCACGGAGTGTTGTACCCATGGGGATTTCAACGAGACCGGTGTTGGTGATCTTACCGCCGAGAGCGAATACCTTTGTACCCTTGGAGGTTTCGGTACCCATGGATGCGAACCAGTCTGCACCCTTCAGGATGATCTGAGCGATGTTTGCGTAGGTTTCTACGTTGTTAACGATGGTGGGCTGACCCCAAAGACCCTTTACTGCAGGGAACGGAGGACGTGTGCGGGGCTCACCGCGGTTACCTTCGATAGAGGTGAGGAGAGCGGTTTCTTCACCGCAAACGAACGCACCTGCACCCAGACGGATGTTCAGGTCGAAGTTGAAGCCTGTGCCGAAGATATCCTTGCCGAGGAGGCCGTATTCTCTTGCCTGGGAGATTGCGATCTGCAGTCTCTTAACGGCGATGGGGTATTCTGCACGAACGTATACCCAACCTTCGTCTGCACCGATGGCGTAAGCAGCGATTGCCATTGCTTCGATGAGGGCGTGGGGGTCACCTTCCAGAACGGAACGGTCCATGAATGCACCCGGGTCACCTTCGTCGGCGTTACATACAACGTACTTCTTGTCGGAAACGGAAGCACGAGCGAACTGCCACTTTCTGCCTGTGGGGAATCCTCCGCCTCCACGACCGCGGAGACCGGATGCGGAAATGGTATCGATAACCTGTTCGGGAGTCATTTCCTTCAGAACCTTAGCGAGAGCGAAGTAACCGTCCATTGCGATGTACTCGTCAATGCTTTCGGGGTTGATTACACCGCAGTTACGGAGTGCAACACGGTTCTGCTTCTTGTAGAATGCGGTATCGCTGAGGGATGCGGGAGCAGCAACGTCGCTTTCCGCAGCTGCAGCTCTGGATGCATCGTCGGTGTAAACCAGACGCTCAACAATACGACCCTTCAGAAGGTGTTCTTCAACGATTTCGGGAACGTCATCCGCGGTAACCATGCTGTAGAAGGTTCCTTCGGGATAAACGATCATAATGGGACCGAGAGCACAGAGACCGAAGCATCCTGTCTGGACGATCTTTACCTCTTCCTCAAGACCCTTTGCCTTCAGTTCTTCGGCGAGCTTGTCACGGATAACCATGCTTCCGGAGGATGTACATCCGGTACCGCCGCAGATCAATACATGAGAACGTATCATAACTGTTTTTCCTCCTAATAATTAAACGTTAGCACCGATGGTGTATTCTGCAACGGGAGTGCCGCCCTTGATGTGCTTTTCGACAATTTCCTTTGCCTTTTCAGCGGTCATCTTAACATATGTAACCTTTTCCTTGCCGCTTTCGTAAACCTCAACAACGGGCTCGTACTGGCAGATACCGATGCAGCCTGTCTGGGTAACGGAAACTGTTTCAGCGAGACCTGCTGCGGTTACTCCTTCAACAAATGCATTGAGAACGGGACGTGCGCCTGCTGCGATACCGCAGGTAGCCATGCCGACTACAATACGAACGCTGCCGTCAACGCGGCGAACTGCAACCTTATCCTGCATTTTCGCCTTAATGGCCATGAGTTCTTCAAGAGACTTCATAATACATATCCTTTCTGTATCTTAATTTATATTTATTGTAATAACAGGGTTAACGTAGTTTATTTTTCCTCGACGGAGGCATACTGTTCCTTGAGGAAGCCGTCGATCCACTGAAGGATCTCGAAATCCGCAAGGGAAATTTCGTCTCCGAGGATTGCCCGAAGCTCGGCACAGGAAAGACGGACCTCGCCATTGGCTTTCTTGTGAGTGTAGGTGAAGTTGATCAAGGGGGATCCTTGAATCAAGGTTTTCACCGTTTCCACCATGTCACCGAGGGGGATAAAATCGATGTGATTCATCCCGAATTTTGCTGTGATCACGGTTCCGTGGGCATCGGGGGACTCCGCTTGGGGTGTGGATCGGATCTCTACCTTTCCGCCGGTCATTTCTGCCAGCATGGTAAGGAACGGGATACCCAAACCTACCTTACGGGTCTTTCTTGTGGTGAAAAAGGGGTCGGACAGCTTTTCAACTTGCTCACGGGACATGCCGCAGCCGTCGTCCGTTACGGAAAAAGTCAGCCAATCGCCTTCTTCCACAAGGGAAATATCGATGTTTTCCGCACCGGCTCTCACCGAGTTCATGGTAATGTCCAAAACGTAAAGAGATAACTCGTCCATAGTTCTCCCTTCTCATTGCCCGCCCGCCAACAGATCGATGAGACGGTTTCTTACCAGATCGCTGCTGTAGGGCTCGTCGTCGATCATAAAATAATGCTCGGCGGAGGCGATGTTTTCGAGATAGTGGGCATCGGAGGAAACCGCCCGTGCCAATCCGTTCAGAATGGGGAAGCGCTGTTTGTATTCCTCCGTGTTCTCCCCGTCGTTCAGCTCGTAGGCCGTAAAGGGGGGATCGGCGGGGAAGTCACCAAGCACCGAGACCATACCGTTGGAACGGCGGTCGATGTGTGCGGGATAGCAGGCTCCGCGGAAGGATTTCACAAGGTCGTAGGCATCCTCGATGGTAAGGGTCGTTGCGTTGATCAGCAAGCCTTCCTCCTCGCCGACGGGGGAGTCATTTTCGTCCATGATGATCTGATGACCGAAAATGGCGGGCTTGTTTTTTACCATGATCCGTTTCTCCTGAATCCGACGGTCGAACTCCAGCGCATCCTCAAGGGAGCGGAACAGGCAGACGACGTGGACGTCCTCCGCGGTGGTCAGCTCCATTCCGGGGATGGGAACGATGCCGTATTTCTTCGCCTGAGCAAAGAATGCGGGGCAGTTCTTCGCGGAATTGTGATCGGTCAGTGCCACGATATTGAGTCCGTTCAGCATTGCCATTCCCGCAATGTTGGCGGGGGTCATATCGTCGTCTCCGCAGGGGGAGAGACAGGAGTGGATATGGAGATCGTAGTAATACTTGTTCATGAGGCGACCGAGCCGATCACCAGAGACAGCTCGTATGCACCGAGGGAGGAGTAAAGAACGGTCACTCCCTTGCTGCACGCTGCTTCCAGCGCATCTTCCGTAAGTCGGACATCCTCACATAGGATCACCGCTGCTGCGTCGGCAAGACTTGCCACGGCGATCACGTTGATATTGTTCATAATGGTCAGCCACAGACAGCCTTCTTCTACCCTGCTCATGGCACGGCTGAGAAGGTCGCCCACATACACGCCTTCAAACTCTTCGGGGAGAGTCATTTCGGGGGAAGCGGGGGTCAATGCGGTCTTTTCCATCAGGTTTTTAAGTTTCATCTTGAGCCTCCTTGTCGGAAGATTGGCTCGGTTTCAATGGCTTCAGCTTATCAAGGAGCGCTTTGTCCTTGTGCTGTTCCAGATATTCGTGGAAGAGCATCCGCATGATTACGGTGCACTCGTCCACATTGGTTTCGCCCTTGACGATATCCTCGGCAAACGCCATACAGGTAGGTGCGCCGCAGGATCCGCAGTCCAAGCCCGGAAGACCCTTGCAGATGGACTGCATATCGGAAAGCATCTGTCTCGCCACGTTTCTGTCCTCGGAAAGCGCATTGTAGGGGTTATACTCCATGCTTTCCGTCACGTACGCGTTCTCGGGGATGTGATCTCCCTCGGGACGGTTGGGAGACACGGGCAGATACCGTTTCAAGTGCTGCAGTCTTGCCTGTGCGATGTAGGGATTTGCTACCGTCATGGCACCGCCCACACAGCCGCCGTTACAGGCATTCAGCTCTACGTATTCCAGTTTGCCGAAGCCTTCGTTATCGATCTGCTCCAGCACGCGGATGCACTCTTCGATTCCG
>JAZQUQ010000189.1:0-2960 GCA_045631365.1 Eubacteriales bacterium
AATCTCCTGCTCAGCGATAGCATCGAGGGAGGCGGTGGGTTCGTCCAGAATCACCACGTCGGAATCGCTGTAGAACGCACGAGCAATGGAAAGCTTCTGCCACTGACCGATGGACAGCTCAAGTCCGTTTTCCTCAAAGTAACGCATGAGAGGCGTTTCGTACCCGTTCGGCAGCTCTTCAATAAAGGCGGCAGCACTGCTCTGCTCGGCAGCAATCCGAACCGCATCCTCTCCCGCTTCTCTGCTCAGCTGACCGAACTTGATGTTCTCCTTTACGCTGACCGCGTACTTTCCGAAATCCTGGAAGATAATGCCGAACAGGGAGTAAAGATCCTCCACGGCGTAGTCCTTGATGTTGTATCCGTCAAGCAGAATCTCACCCTCGGTGGGATCGTACAGTCGTGTCAGCAGCTTGATCAACGTGGTCTTTCCCGCGCCGTTGAGACCCACCAGCACCACGGTTTCCCCCGGTTCGATCACCAGATTCACGTCGTTGATTACCTTGCGGTTCGTACCGGGATAGGCAAAGGAAACGTGGCGGAACTCAAAGCGGTGTCCCGTGCCATGCTTAATTCGTCTCGGCTCGGGAAGGGCGGGAACAATGGTGGGCTTCTCGTTCATGAAAGAGATCAGATTGTCGATAAACAAAGTTCCCTCATAAATGGAAGCTGTTGTGGAGATGATAGTGCCGAATGCCCCTGCAATGGACACAAGTGCGCTGGTGTAGAGGGAATACGCCCCCACGTCGTGCCGCCCCTCCGTCACTCCTTTTGCAATATAAAGGAAGAGGAGGCAGTTCACGGTTGTGGTAATCAGTGTGGAAACAATATGCCACACGCCCTCACCCACAAAGAGCTTCCGAAGTCCCTTAAAATAAACACGGAAGGTCTCGTTGTACCGTCCGATAAAAAGCTCAGAGAGACCGAACAGGCGGATTTCCTTCACCATATCCTTATCGGTCATCAGGTTGGAGTAATAATTCATCTGCCGACGTTCTTTGGAGTGGAAGCGGATGTAATGGAAATTCTTCTTGCGATAAGTAAAGTTAATCACCGCCGCGGGGATGGACATCAGCACAATCGCCACAGGTGCAAGGGGACTGACCGCAATCAGAATTCCCACAAAGGACACCAGACTGATCGCAGAGCTGATAATGGTAAAGTTGCTGTTCAGAATCTGAATGGGACGTCTTCCCGCTTCTCTTTTGGCGTTCTCGAATTTCTCATAGAAATCGGGACGGTCGAAGGAAGCAAGGTCCACTTCCCGTGATTTCCGCATAATTTTCAGATTAATGTGGTTGACTACCAGTTCCCCTTCAATATTGTTGAGGATATCGTTTACGCGATGAATAATATTGACGGCAAAGGTGTAGGCAAAGCGGATAATCAAAATGGTCATAACCGGCTCAAACCGATTGGGCTCCTGATTCAGCGCAGCGGAAAACGCCTGTGCCAGACGGTTCAGCAGCGTTGCATCAATGAAAGCGTTGATGACGGGGTTCACGCCGTTGAAGATTGCCATGAACACCATGTGCAAAAGAATCCACGGCTTTGTCTCCCACACGATTTTGAAAATATAAAAGAGTCTTGAAAAAAACTTCGTGATCACACGGCGAAGATAATCGGGTACTTCTCGGATATTTTTCGGCTTGGGTTCTTTCAGTTGTTCTCTGATTTTTTCAGCCTTGACAAAAGGGGGCGGTCCTCCGGGTCCCATAAATAATCCTCCGTTATACATAAATTTGGATATTCATAGTATACCACAAATCATGGTAAAACGCAATCTTTTTTGATGTTTCATCGGGCAGAACTGCAAATAAGTTTTCCACAAACCGCTGTGGATAACCGAGTTTTCCACACTGCAATGTTGAAAACTCTCCAATCCCCAGCGAAACATCGGGGAGGTTTTCCAAAAAAGCCTGTGGATAACCGAAGGAAAAGTGAAAACTCGTAAGTTTTCCACAGATCATGTGTGGATAACTGTAGAAAAAACTCCTTGACCGAAGGTTTGGAATATGCTATAATTGAATCATATATATACAAGATCAGGAGAGAAAATCATGACATTACAGCACGGAAGACCCGACAATTGCGCCGAACGGCAGCCCAAGGAGATTCGCGTATACGATTTTCTTGATTCCCTCGGAATCCAATACGACAGAGTGGACCACGACGCCGCCATGACCATGGAAGAATGCGACGCCATCGACAAGGTGCTCTGTGCCCCCACCTGCAAGAATCTGTTCCTCTGCAACCGTCAGGAAACGGTGTTCTACCTCCTGTTGATGCCGGGGGATAAGCCCTTTAAAACCAAGGAGCTTTCCGCACAAATTCAGTCCTCCCGTTTGTCCTTCGGTTCCCATGAGCGCATGGAGGAATATCTGGACATCACACCCGGTTCCCTCAGCGTTCTCGGTCTCATGAACGACAAGGACAAAAAGGTGAACCTCCTCATCGACCGCGACGTGGTGAACGCCGAATATGTTGGTGTTCATCCCTGTCTGAACACCTCCACCCTTCGCCTTACCGTAAAAGATCTGGTGGACACAATCATCCCCGCCATGGATCATCCCCCCGTTTATGTGGATCTCCCGAATGGGGAGAAAGAAGAGGCTTAACTTTATTACAATCTGTAACGAACGAGGTAATTCTATGACAAACCCTTCCCTCTCCCGAACGGTCAAACGCCTTTCCGCCGTCCTTCTGACCGGATGTCTGCTGGGCAGCACGATGACCGGCTGCGGGCTGGTGGAATTCCGTGATTCCGAGGAATCGTCCAAGGAAAACGAAACCCACGCCCCCGTCACCTCCGTCAAGGAGACCATCGCTCCCGAGACCATCGCTCCCGAGACCATCGCTCCCGAGACCATCGCTCCCGAGACTATCGCTCCCGAAACTATCGCTCCCGAAACTATCGCTCCCGAGACTATCGCTCCCGAGACCATCGCTCCCGAGACAGCA
>JAZQUQ010000190.1:0-8100 GCA_045631365.1 Eubacteriales bacterium
CAAATGGTGGCAAGCGGCATCAAGGCCATCTGGAACTTTGCCCCCTGTCGGCTGAACGTCCCCGAAGACGTGGTGTTCCTGCAGGAGAATCTTGCCATTTCTCTGGCGTACTTAAACAATAAATTGCTGACCAATCAGCAAAAGGAGATATAACTATGAGTATTAATCTGGATCGGGTGATCGCGGTTCGCACGAAGAAGACCATCTACCGTGACGGCGACCGCTGTATTAAGGTGTTCCACCCTCCGTACAGCAAGTCCGCCATCTTCGGCGAAGCTTCCAATCAGGTCAGAGTGGAAGACATCGGTCTGAAGGTGCCGAAGGTCCTGGACGTAACCACCATCGACGGAAAATGGGCAATCGTTACGGAGTATATCGGCGGCAAGACCCTCGAACAGCTCATCGAACAGCATCCCGAAAACAAGACTGCTTACTACCGCACACTGGCAGACCTGCAGAACAGCATCCACAAGAAGGATTGCCCCTATCTGTACCGTCTCCGCGACGAGCTGAACAATAAAATCAACGTGTCCGAGCTGGACGCCACCACACGGTATGAGCTTCATCATAAGCTGGAGAGCATGGCGAAGGGCATGGCGGTCTGCCACGGCGACTTCGTTCCCTCCAACATCATCCTGTCCGAGGACGGCATCTATTACACTCTGGACTGGACCCTCGCTTCTTATGGAAATCCCCTTGCGGACGTGGCTCAGACCTACATCATCCTTTGGCTGAACGGAAGTTACGAGGACGCAGAGCTTTATCTGGACCTCTACTGCAGCGAAGGCAAGGTGGACAAGGAAGACGTTTACGCGTGGCTCCCCATCATCGGTGCTGCCATGTCGGTACGCCGCCCCGAACGGGAACGCACCATTCTGCTGGAATGCGTCAATTCCCGCGATTTCAAGAACTATATGAAAAATTTTATTTAAATATACATTTCAAGGAGAAAACAACATGAAAATCACAGTGTGTATCGGTAGTTCCTGCCATCTCAAGGGTTCCCGTCAGGTAGTAGAAAGCCTTCAGACTCTCATCGCGGAAAACGGTCTCGGCGACAAGGTAGAGCTTGGAGCTACCTTCTGTCTCGGTAAGTGCCAGCAGGGTGTTTGCGTTATGGTAGACGAAGAATTCCACTCCGTATCCCCCGATACCGTAGGCGAGTTCTTCAACACCGTCGTGAAGGCAAACGCATAACCGACGAACCGCAAAATTTCGGAATATCTTCGCAAATGCAAAGAAAGGCATGGTCAAAACATGATTATACAGGTTTGTGTAGGAAGCTCATGCCATCTGAAGGGCTCTCCCGAAATCGTGGAGCTTTTTCAGAATGCCATCAGCGAACATAAGCTGGAGGAGGAAGTAACCCTCGTCGGCAGCTTCTGTATCGGCAAATGCAACCGTACAGGGGTGACCATTCAGGTCGATGAGGATATCCATACCGGCATCACAAAGGAAAACTTCAAGGAATTCTTCAACGAAAAAGTCCTTCAGAAGCTTTGATCAGGAGGAGAAGGAATGCCGAACTGCTTGACATTTAAGAAATCGAACTGCAAAAACTGCTATAAATGTATCCGCCATTGCCCCGTAAAAGCCATCCGCTTCTCGGGCAACCAGGCGCATATCATCGGCAACGAATGCATCCTCTGCGGACAGTGCTTTGTGGTATGTCCCCAGAACGCAAAAGAGATTGCAAGTGAGCTTGAAAAGGTAAAGGTGCTGATTCAGTCGGGAGATCCCGTTGTGGTCAGCCTTGCTCCCTCCTTTGTTGCAAACTACGACGGCGTGGGGATCGAGTCCATGAAGGAAGCGCTTCAAAAGCTGGGCTTCTACGACGTGGAAGAAACCGCTATCGGTGCAACCATCGTAAAACGTGAATACGAACGGATGCTGAAGGAGGAGAACCGTGATATCATCATTACCTCCTGCTGCCACTCCGTCAATCTTCTGATTCAGAAGTATTACCCCTCCGCGCTGCAGTACCTTGCTTACGTGGTTTCCCCCATGCAGGCACACTGCGCGGATATCAAAAAGCGGATTCCCAACGCGAAAACCGTCTTTATCGGTCCCTGTGTGGCGAAGAAGGACGAAGCGGAGCATTATTCCGGCGTTGTGGACGCGGTTCTCACCTTCGAGGAGCTGACCGCATGGCTGAAGGATGAGAAAATCGAGCTGGAAGAGAAGAAGGACATCACCCCCGAATCTCTGGCAAGATTTTTCCCCACAGCGGGCGGCGTCCTGAAGACCATGACCAAGGATATGCCCGACTACACCTATCTGGCGTTTGACGGAATCGAGAATTGCGTATCCGCCCTTGCCAATATCGCATCCGGCAAGATCCACAAGTGCTTTATCGAAATGAACGCCTGCGTGGGCGGCTGTATCGGCGGCCCCGTTATGGAAAAATACCGTGATACCCCCATCGAGAACTACCTTGCCGTTGCGGATTACGCCGGCACCAAGGATTTCGATGTAGAGCAGCCCGACACCCTGACCCTGAAGAAGCATTTCGAGATGATCGAAAAGAAGCTGGCCATGCCCGATGGAACGGAAATCCAGGGTGTGCTTCGTCAGATGGGCAAGTTCAAGCCTTCTCAGGAGCTGAACTGCGGTACCTGCGGCTACAACACCTGCCGCGAAAAGGCAATCGCCATTTTCCAAGGAAAAGCGGAAGCTTCCATGTGCCTGCCGTTCCTCAAGGAAAAGGCGGAAAGCTTCTCCGATACCATCGTAAAGAATACCCCCAACGGTCTCATTGTTCTGAATGAGAATCTTGAGGTTCAGCAGATCAACGATGCGGCAAGAAGAATCATCAACCTCCGTTCCGCTTCCGATATTCTCGGGGATCAGGTGGTTCGTGTTCTTGACCCCACCGTGTTCCTTCAGGTGCTGAATACCGGCAGAGACGTGCGCGATCAGCATGTTTATCTTGCCGAATATAAGAAGTACGTGGAGCAGACCGTGGTTTACGACCGAGAAAGCCACCTTCTCATCTGCATCATGCGTGATATCACGGATGAAGAAAACGCAAGAGAACGGAAGGAAGCCCTCAGCCGTCAGACCATCGAGGTAGCAGATAAGGTTGTAGACAAGCAGATGCGTATCGTACAGGAAATCGCATCCCTCCTCGGTGAAACCGCAGCGGAGACCAAGATTGCTCTCGCGAAGTTAAAGGAGTCGGTGTCGGATGAATGATTTGTGTGCCGATATCGGCTATAAAAGCATCAATCACTACGGGGAACAGCTCTGCGGCGACCACGTGGACGTCATCGAGCAGACCACCCAGGATGGTACGGTCATCGTTCTCGCGGACGGACTGGGAAGCGGCGTAAAGGCAAGTATCCTTTCCACCCTGACCTCCAAGATCATCTCCACCATGATGGCAGAAGGTCTTCCTCTTGAGGAATGTGTGGCGACCATCGCGGCAACCCTCCCCGTATGCTCCCTCCGCGGGGTGGCTTATTCCACCTTTACCATTATTCACATCAAACACAACGAAATCGCCGAGATTATCCAGTACGATAACCCTCAGGTGATTCTGATCCGCAACGAGCAGAATTATAATTATCCCACCACCGAGATGAACATCGGCGGGAAAAAGATTCTGAAATCCGTGATCCAGCTTCAGGAAAACGACGTTTTCGTCGCCATGAGTGACGGATGCCCCCACGCGGGAATCGGTACCGCTTATAATTTCGGCTGGAAAAGGGAAGAGATCGTCAGCTTTGTGGAAATGCTGGTCCCCGTGGGATACACGGCAAAGACCCTTTCCACCATGCTGGTAGACGAATGCAATCGTCTTTACGACAACAAGCCCGGCGACGACGCCACCGCCTGCGTGGTCCGAATCCGTAAGAGAGAGCCCATGAACATTCTGTTCGGACCTCCCTCCAACCGTGACGACTGCGACCGAATGATGTCCCTGTTCTTCTCTAAGGAAGGAAAGCACATCATCTGCGGCGGTACTACCTCGTCCATTGCATCGAAATTCCTCCGCAAGCCCCTCCGTGCCAGCCTGAAGTTTGAAAAGTCCGATATTCCTCCCATTGCGGAGCTGGAAGGCGTGGATCTGGTTACGGAAGGTGTAATCACCGTCAACCGCGTGCTGGAATACGCCAAGGACCATCTTGCGGAAAACACAAAATACGATGTCTGGAGCCAGAACCGTGACGGCGCATCCTTGATCAGCCGCCTCCTGTTCGAGGAAGCAACGGATATCAACTTCTACGTAGGGCGCGCCATCAACCCCGCCCATCAGAACCCCGATCTTCCCATCAACTTCAATATTAAGATGAATCTGGTGGAAGAGCTTTCCGAATGCCTCCGTCAAATGGGCAAACGGATCAAGGTCAGTTATTTTTAAGGAGTATGCTGCATGAGAAAATTTGATACAAAAGTACAGCATCTGAAATATAAGGTTCTCCGAGAGGTTGCCCGTCAGGCATGGGCAGGAACCCTTCTTGAAACCGTGTTGGATATTCCCAAAAACATCGTTCCCGATACCACCGCCACCATGCGCTGCTGTGTGTATAAGGAACGCGCCATCCTCGCCGAGCGTGTAAAGATCGCCATGGGCGGCGGATGTGAAGGGGATGACAACATCATTCAGGTTATCGACATTGCCTGTGATGAATGTCCCGCTGCGGGATACGAAGTAACGGATTCCTGCCGCGGCTGTCTCGCTCACCGCTGTGAAGACGTGTGCAAGAGAGGGGCGATTTCCTTCGACCACAACCACGTGGCACACATCGATAAGTCCAAGTGCGTGGAATGCGGTATGTGCGCCAAGGTATGTCCCTATTTCGCTATCGTAAACCGAAGCAGACCCTGTCAGAACGCCTGCAAGGTCAAGGCGATCTCCATCAAGGAAAACAACGCGGCGGATATTGACAACAGCAAGTGCATCCAGTGCGGTGCCTGCGTATACCAGTGTCCCTTCGGTGCCATTACCGACCGCTCTTATATTCTGAACGTCATCGATATGATTCAGAAGAGCGAAGGAAACAAGAATTATAAGGTTTACGCCATCGTGGCCCCCTCCATTTCCAGCCAGTTCACCTACGCCAAGCTGGGTCAGGTGATCGCGGGAATGAAGGAACTGGGCTTCCACACCGTAATCGAAGCTGCTCTCGGTGCTGACATGGTTGCCATGTCCGAATCCAAGGAGCTGGCAGAGAAGGGCTTCCTTACAAGCTCCTGCTGTCCCGCATTCGTGGCGTATATCAAGTCTGCATTCCCCAAGCTTCTGCCCCTTGTGTCCCACAATCCTTCCCCCATGGCAGCTCTTGCCAAGTACATCAAGGATACGGACAAGAACGCAAAGGTTGTGTTCATCGGTCCCTGTACCGCAAAGAAGGCGGAGGCAAAGCTTCCCGAAGTGAAGAAATATGTGGATGCGGTGATGACCTTCGAGGAACTGCAGGCTCTGTACGACAGCCGCGATCTTGATATTACCACCCTCGGTGAGGATGCTCTCGATAACGCCTCCTACTTCGGACGTATTTTCGCCCGTTCCGGCGGTCTGTCCGATGCGGTTGCTCAGGCAATGAAGGAGCAGAACATCGATTTCGATCTGAAGGCTGTCCCCTGTGACGGCATTGAAGCCTGCCGCGTGGCTCTGCTGAAGGCAAGCAAGAACCTCCTTGACGGAAACTTCATTGAAGGTATGGCTTGTATCGGCGGATGTATCGGCGGCGCGGGATGCCTTACCCACGGCGAAAAGAACAAGGCAGAAGTTGACAAATACGGCAAGGAAGCATTGGAAAAGACCATCAGCGACGCCGTATCCGTTCTGAAGTGATAAAAAATATAAAACATATATAAGGGAGAATTTACTATGGCAAAAGTAACAATAATCGGTGCCGGCAGCGTTGGTTCTACCATTGCGTACACCCTTGCAAGCGGCGGCTCTGCTTCCGAAATCGTTATGATTGACATCAACGAGGAAAAGGCTCTCGGCGAAGCCCTTGACATCCGTCAGGGAACACCCTTCTGCCCCCCTGTTTCCATCTACGCAGGTTCCTACCGTGATGCGGCAAACTCCGATATCGTTGTTCTGACCTCCGGTCTCGCAAGAAAGCCCGGTCAGACCAGACTGGACCTTGCACAGGCAAACGTAAACATCATGAAGTCCATCATTCCCCAGGTAACCGCATACGCACCCGATGCAACCTACGTGATCGTATCCAACCCCGTTGACATTATTACATATGTATGGAATAAGCTGTCCGGTCTTCCCGAAAACAAGATCATCGGTTCCGGTACCATCCTTGATACCGCCCCCCTCCGTGCAAGAATCTCCGAATACTATGACATCAACCAGCAGAACGTACACGCATACGTATTCGGCGAACACGGTGACAGCTCCTTTGTTCCGTGGTCCATCGCAAACATCTCCAACGTACCCGTTGCGGAATATCCCAAGGTTGTAACCACACAGAACAACCTCTATCCTCCGCTGAACTATAAGGAAGTAGAAGAATACATGCGTAAGTCCGGCGGACGCGTGATTCAGAGAAAGGGCGCTACCTTCTACGCGGTATCCCTGTCCGTTTGCCACATCTGCAAGTGCCTCTTGAACGGTACCGACACCACCATGACCGTTTCCACCATGATGCACGGCGAATACGGCATTGACGACGTATGTCTCAGCACCCTCAACATCGTAGGCAAGGACGGAATCCGCGGTAAGCTCCTCGTAAATCTGACCGACGAAGAAACCGCACTCCTCCACCACAGCTCCGATTGTCTCAAGGACATCATCCGAAATATTGAAATCTGAGAGGGAAAAAACAATGGAATACCGTATTGAACACGATAGCATGGGCGAGGTAAAAGTCCCCGCCGACAAATACTGGGCAGCCCAGACCGAACGCAGCCACGAAAACTTCCGCATCGGTGTTGGCATCGAGATTATGCCCCGTGAAATTACCCACGCATTCGGCATTCTGAAGAAGGCGGCTGCTATGGCAAACAACGCCCTGAAGCCCGAGAAGATGACCGACGAAAAGCTTGCTGCCATCAAAGCGGCGTGCGACGAAGTGATCTCCGGTGAGCTGAACGACCATTTCCCCCTCGTTGTATGGCAGACCGGCTCCGGTACACAGTCCAACATGAACGCCAACGAGGTTATCGCCAACCGCGGCAACGAAATCGCAGGCAAAAAACTCCTCCATCCCAACGTCGACATCAACATGAGCCAGTCCTCCAACGACACCTTCCCCACAGCAATGCACATTGCGGCGGTAACTGTAATCGAGGACAAGCTTTTCCCCGCCATTGACCTCCTGATCGGCACTTTCAAGAGACTGGAAGCTGAAAACGAAGGCATCGTAAAGAGCGGACGTACTCACCTGCAGGATGCAACCCCCATCAAGTTCAGCCAGGAAATCTCCGGCTGGCGTTCTTCCCTGGAAAAGGACAAGAAGATGCTGGAGATCGCTCTCCCCGAGCTGAAGGAACTGGCGCTGGGCGGTACTGCCGTCGGTACAGGGCTCAACACCCCCAAGGGATTCGACGTAAAGGTAGCAGAAGCCGTATCCGAACTGACAGGGAAGACCTTCGTGACCGCGGAAAACAAGTTCCACGCCCTCACCTCCAAGGATGAGCTGGTATTCGCTCACGGCGCGCTGAAGGCTCTTGCTTGTGACCTCATGAAGATCGCAAACGACGTTCGCTGGCTGGCATCCGGCCCCCGCGACGGTCTCGGTGAAATCACCATTCCCGAAAACGAACCCGGTTCCTCCATCATGCCCGGTAAGGTTAACCCCACCCAGTGTGAAGCGGTGACCATGGTGGCAGTACAGGTTATGGGCAACGACGTGGCTGTGGGCATGGCGGCATCCCAGGGCAACTTCGAGCTGAACGTGTTCATGCCCGTATGCATCTACAACTTCCTCCAGTCCGCAAGACTCCTTGCCGACGTGATCGTTTCCTTTAACGATAACTGTGCAATCGGAATCAAGGCGAACAAGGAAAAGATGCACCACAACCTCCACAATTCTCTGATGCTGGTAACAGCCCTGAACCCCTACATCGGCTACGAAAACGCTGCAAAGACCGCAAAGAAGGCGTTCAAGGACAACATCTCCCTGAAAGAAG
>JAZQUQ010000191.1:0-11958 GCA_045631365.1 Eubacteriales bacterium
GTTCATGCCGGGGTAAATGTAGGCGAACTCACGCCCCTTCTCCTCGGTGTTGTCGTAGTATTCCATCATGATGTTCCTCGGCACCGACAGCCCCGGCATTCCCGTTCCCACAATGATAACCCCGATGAGCTTTTCTCCCGCAAGGTCAATTCCCTCGGAGAACATTCCCCCAAGGACGCAGAAGCCGACTACATTTTGGTACCTCTTGTCCCCGAATACGGCAAGAAAACGCTCCCTTTCTCGGTAGGACATCCCCGATTTCTGCATGACCATGGTCACCTCGGGCATCATCCGCGCGAAGTGGTTGAACACCGTCTTCATATGGGCGTAGGAGGAAAAATACACAATGTAGTTCCCCTCTTTTGCCGAAATCGCCTCCGCGATGGCAAGGGCGGTCTCGTATGCCGAATCCTTTCGGTCGGAAAAACGGGTGCTGATGCTGTCAAGGGCAACGAGACAGAGATTTTTCTTGTCGTAGGGAGAGGGAAGGTCCAACTCCGCCGCACGAGGGGTGCCGCTTGTGGTTTTATAGTATTCCATAGGGGAGAGGGTGGCGGAAAACTGGATCACCGCCTTTGCCGCACGGCTCATGGCTGCAATGATCTCCGACGGGTCAAGGCAGAGGAGATCCACGCGGACCGCTTCCCCCGCTTTCTCCGCAAAGAAGCAGAAGTGATCGTCAAAAAAGGTGCAGACAAAGCTGAGCTTTCGGAAAATATTGCGGTACGGTGCAAGGTCGGAGGCATAATCTCCCATGCCGTTGATTTGCTTGTTCAGTGCGGTGGTCAGCTCCGCGAAAACCTTCACAAATCGGTCGGGGACGGCGTTGTTTTTGTAGTATCCGCAGCGGATGTCCTCGCCGTTTTCCTGCTTCAGGTATTCGCCCTCCCGACACAGTTTTCGGATGCGGTCGAGCTCCTCCTTGGCTTCGGTCAGCTTGTGCCAGACGTCGGGGATTTCCGCTTCGCCCCCTCGGCACACCTTCAAAAGTTCGTCGATCAGCTCCGAGGAAACGGAGGCGGAGTACATATCTCTGACACGGTCGGGGAGATTGTGGGCCTCGTCAATGAGAAACACGTATTTTTTGTTTGTTTCTGGATTCTTGAAGTACCGCTGGAAACGGACGGAATCGTCGTAGGCATAGTTGAGGTCGCACACCACAAGCTCGCAGTACATGGACAAATCGAGGGCAAGCTCGTAGGGACACACGGAAGATTCTTCCGCCGCTTTTTTGATCCGCTCCGTGGTATAAATCCCATCGTCGGAATATAATAATGAGAGGAGTGCGCCGTTCTGCCGTTCCGCGTAGGAGAGGTAGGTACCGTCCTCGGCATACCGTTCGTGGGTGTTGCCGCAGAGCGAACAGGGGAAGCCCGCAGGATCTTTGGCTTTTTCCGCTTTATTAGGGCATTGCATTTCCTTTGCCGTGACCATGACGGCACGGAGATGGGGGATGGATTTGGTGAGAAACCGTGCGGCATCCAAGGCAGCAAGTCCCGTGACGGTTTTTGAGGTCAGGTAGAACACCTTGTCCGCCGCACCGCTTCCGACAGCCTTCACGGCGGGGTATATGGAAGCCATGGTTTTCCCGATCCCCGTGGGGGCGGAGACAAACAGTTTTCCCCCTGCCTTGATGGTGCGGAAGGCCTCCAAAACGAAGTCCTTCTGCCCTTCACGGATGTTTTCAAAGGGGAAGGGACAGTCGATAATCTCCTTCGGGAGGACGGTGGCTTTCTCCATGTGAAGCTTGAGAAACGGCCCCGCACGTTGAATCAGCACGCGGAAAAGGTTTTCCAGCGTTTTGGCGGAGAACAGCGCCGCAAAGGAAACGCGGTCTCCCGTGGAGCGTTTCACAAAGGTGATGCGGATGCGGACGCGGCTCAATCCCTCCGCCCGAGAGAGCATGTAGGCATAGGCTGCGGCCTGGGCAAAGACCGCGGGATCGTCAAAGGGGGTAATGGAGTAGGGGAGGAAGGATCTCGATTTGACCTCCTCCACCGTGTGGCTCATGCCGTCGAAGGCGACGATATCCGCACAGCCGCTGACCGTGACGGGCAGGTCTTCAAACGAAGTCTCCGTTTCAAGGGGAACCTCCCGTCGGATTCCCGCGCAGGAGAGTGCATCCGTTTCGTAGGAATTGTGGGCGGTGATTCCCGCTTTTTTGGCGTCAAAGTCGGCGGGGGCGTCCCCGTAGTCGTACCCTTCGTAGACCTCGTCGCGGACAAAGCCGAATTTCCGTGTCAGCTCCTTGGGACTTTCCTTGGGATAAGCGAATCGGGCAAGATCGGTGACGGAAATCTGCACCGAACCCGAATCCTTGAGACAAATGACAGCCATGGGAATACCGCTCCTTTCGTTCATTTCGTTGATATGAGAATATTATACCACAAACGGGGAGAGGATTCAAGAGGAGCGCCGTTATCCGAAAGGGGACGGCGGATTTTCGCGGGAAAACCCCATATTGATTTTCGTAAAATCTTGTAATTTCAGAGAAAATGTGATATAATTACGGAAAGTATTGTATTTATATATAGGAAAATGAGGTAGAATCATGGTATTGGATCAAAAGCAGACGACCATCGCCTATCGCTGTCCCGAATGCGGCGCCGCTGTTATGAGTATGGTGGGTGTTTTTGCCTTGACAGCGGATATGATCCGACTGAAATGTCCCTGCGGTGGATCGGAGCTTGAAATTGTTTACACAAAGGATAAGAAGGTCAGACTGAATGTGCCTTGCTTTGCCTGTCCGTCCCCCCACAGCTTTATGATTTCCGCTCAGATGTTTTTTGAGAAGGATTTGTTTGCCATGCCTTGTGCATACTCAGGCTTGGATATTTGCTTTGTGGGCAAATCGGAACGAGTGCAGAAAGCCATGGAAGAAGCGGAAGAGGAGCTGAAGGAGCTTCTCGGCGATACGGATTTCAGCGAACTTGCGGCAAATCGGGGAGAGGAGAGGGAACTTTCCGACCCTCAGATTCTCGATATTATTCACTACGTGATCAAGGAGCTGGAGGAGGAAGGTGCCATCAGCTGTGCCTGCCTCGACGGCGGTGATTACGAAGCGGAGCTGACCGACGATGCGTTAGTCGTTCGGTGCAGACAGTGCGGCTGTAAGGCGGAGATCCCCACCAACAGCCTGATTGCGGCACAGGATTTCCTCAATTGCGACAATCTGGAGCTGACATAAGGGGAAATCGGAAATTTCTGCAAAAAATGCGGGAAATGTTCTTTAAAATTGTAAAACCATATTGACAAAACAAAAAAAAGGTGGTATAATATCACCT
Source organism: Eubacteriales bacterium (assembly GCA_045631365.1). GTDB lineage: Bacteria > Bacillota > Clostridia > Oscillospirales > CAG-272 > UMGS1696. The sequence goes on from JAZQUQ010000191.1 coordinate 3,285, forward strand.
TGAACGGGCAAATTTTTCATGTCCGTCTCTCTGCTGTCGGAATCATAACGGCAGCCGAAAGTCCACAGGGAGGTATATAAAAATGGAAAAGATCATCAATTCCTACGAAACCCTTTATGTTATTGACCCCGATCTGACCGAAGATGCAACCAAGGCTCTTGTTGAGAAGTTCACAGCTCTCATCAACGCAAACGGCACAGCATCCGAAGTAAACGAATGGGGCAAGCGCAAGCTGGCATACCCCATCAACGACAAGACCGAGGGCTACTACGTTCTTGTTAATTTCACAAGCGAAGGTTCTTTCCCCGCAGAGCTGGAAAGAATTTTCAAGATCACTGAAGGCATTCTCCGTGCGATCGTAATCCGTCACGAAGAAAAGAAGGCAGCTAAGGCTGAAGCATAATTGCTTTAACCGAAGCATATGCAATGACTGAGGGAAATATATGGCTAACTTTAACTTTAACAAGGTTATCCTCGGAGGACGGCTCACGGCAGATCCTGAGCTGAAGACTACTCCTTCCGGAGTGTCCGTTACTTCGTTCACCATTGCTGTAAACAGAAGATTCGGTGCCAAGGCCGGTGAAGAACCGCAGGCAGACTTCTTTAACGTAACGGCATGGAGACAGACCGCCGAGTTTGTAACCCGTTATTTCCGCAAGGCAAGCTCCATTTGCGTTGTCGGTTCCATTCAGACACGTACCTGGACAGACCAGCAGGGTCAGAAGCGTTTTGCTACCGAAATCGTAGCAGACGAAGCATACTTCGTAGATGCGAAGAGCGAAAGCCCCATGGCAGTTCAGCAGGCGGCAGGTGGAATGTACGGCAGTCCCATGGGACAGGCTCCCATGCAGGGCGGATATATGCCCGACAATTACGGATACGGCAACCCGGTGCAGTCACCCGCATTCAGCAGTGCACCCAAGTTTGAAGAAATTACAGATGATGAAGAATTACCCTTCTGATCGCAGATTGAATCAGAACGACGAGTAATTCGCAATGAAACATAACAGGAGGATTTCATAGCATGGATACAGAAAAGACTGAAGTAGTTGTTGAAACAGCTGCTCCTGCTGAGAGAACAGAATCTGCTCCCAGACAGGCAAGACCCAACAACAGAGGCAGAAGAAAAAAGGTTTGCGCTTTCTGTGCAGACAAGGTTGAAGAAATCGACTACAAGGATACCGCAAGACTGAGAAAGTTCGTTTCCGAAAGAGCGAAGATTCTTCCCAGACGTATCTCCGGTACCTGCGCGAAGCACCAGAGACAGCTCACACAGGCGATCAAGCGCGCTCGTCAGGTAGCACTTCTCCCCTACATCAGCGACTAATTCGCAGCGCCTGATTTTCAGGTACATGACCCTCGGTCGGAAGACTGACGCGGTCAAGCTAATATAGTACGCAACACAAAGAGACTGTACATTTTCGGTACAGTCTCTTTTTTTTAATGTTTATAACGTTTGATAAGTATTTCCGCCGCCCAGAATGCCGCACAGCCGACGCCGTAGCACACGAGATCGAGCCACGCGAAGCTGGTTCCGAGGAGAATGCGGAAAAATGCAATCTCTCCCAAGCCGAGGAGATTGACGTAGTCGAAATACTGCGCCACCTCTACGGCAGCGGAGAAGAGAAAGACCCACAGCGGAATCAGCTTTACGCCAAGATAATCTCCCGTTGGGAAGAAAATGCGGACGAAGCAGCAGATCAGCACCGTGACCAGCATATCGCCGCCGTAGGGACGGATGAATCGGTCTCGGACGAACAGGGCGATCAGTACCTCGACGATGAGAATCACGAAGAACGCGATTATGTATGGAATCCGTTTATTTTTCATCGGGGTTGTAGTGGCAGGGGGAGATATAGAACTTCTTCAGATTGATGGTCCAGCGGTTATCCACCCTGCGGAAACCGTATTTCTTTGCCATTTCCTCGCTGCAGGCGGTGTCGTTCAGGTAAATGGTGGGGATATCTGCACGGTATACGAAATTCATCAGGGTACGCACCATGATGATCATGACTTCTTCGTCATAATAATTGGGGGCGGAAACCACTGTTTTGATCTCCGCATCGCGGCTGCCGTTCATCACGAACTGGCTGAAGCCGAGAAGGGAGGTGAGGGTTTCGCCATCCTCGCTGTTTCCTGCAAGGAACGCATAGCAGTCGGGGCAATACTCGCATCCGAATACCTTTGCAAGAGCTTCCTGCAGTTCTTTGTCTCGGACCGGTTTTACTGTAAACATAATACTGAATCTCCTCGGATGATTTTCGTTAAATTTGCTTCAGATAGGCGATTTCTTCTTTGGTGAGATGCCGCCACTTTCCCACCGGCAGGTCGCCAAGCTCAATCTTGCCCATGCGGATTCGGGTGAGGGAGGCAAGCTTGTACCCGTGGTGAGCGCACATCCGCCGAATCTGACGGTTTCTGCCCTCGTGAAGGGTGAAGAGCACAACGGTGGCGTCGGCTCTGTGGACGGTGGTGTAGGACTCAAGCTCCACTTCCACGGGACGGATTCGGTAGCCGTCGATCTCAATCTGCTCCGACAGCTTTTGGATATCACTTTCCTTCAAATGTGAGGTGATTACCGCCCGATAGAGCTTGGAAACATCGTGGGAAGGGTGAGTAAGGCGGTTGGTCAAATCTCCGTCATTGGTGCAGAGGAGAAGCCCGTCAGAGTACATATCCAGTCTGCCGACGGGGTAGAGGCGAAGGCCCGCATCGGCGATCAGATCCTTTACCGTGGGGCGATCCTTTTCGTCGGACATGGTAGTCACATATCCCACGGGTTTGTTCAGCACAATATAGGTTTTGGGATTGCCCGAAGTCACTTCTGCGGTGCCGCCTTTCTCCGCAGGGGGCGTGACCCGTTTTCCGCCCAGCATGACCTCGTCTGCATCGGGACGGATTTTCATCCCAAGCTCGGCGGGGATGCCGTTGACGGTCACATTCCCCTTTTGGATTTCGGCTTCTGCAGCCCGTCGGGACATGATCCCGCATTCGCTGATATATTTCTGCAGTCTGATTTCTTCCATATCGGTCTCTGTTCTTTATTCCAATGTTTATTTGAGTTTGTCAAGAATTTTTTCGAGAGCTCCCCTCTGATCCACAGGCTCGGATACAGAATCCGCTGCCGCAAGAGGGAGGGAGCCGATTTCCTTGCCGTTTGCGGAGAACACAACTCTTCCGATCACGTCCCCTTCGGAAACGGGAGGGAAGACGTAGTGGGGCGCTTCCACAGAATGGGTGACCTCCGCGTCCTTGGGGAGGCACATGCGGAATGCATCCGTGTTAGTCAAGATTAGTTCCCCGTTTGGGGCGGTGGGACAGGCGATTTTTACGGGAATCTGTCCTTCTTCCGCCAAGGTACGCAGAGAATAGCGGGAAAAGCCGTATTCCTGCATGAGACGGTGATCCCGCCAGTCGTCGGGGGCGTTCAGGGTGACCGCAACAACGGTCATTCCGTCCCGTCGGGCAGCGGATACCAGACATCTGCCGCTTCTTTTGGTGAAGCCGGTTTTCACACCGATCACATCGTCATATTGCTTCAGCAATCGGTTGTGATTCAGCAGCAGCCGAACCCCTTCGTCCCCTCGGAGGGGAATGGTCTTTTTATAGGTGGATACAATCTTGGAAAAGGTTTCGTTCTGAAGGGCGTAATTCGTCAGCCTGGCAAGATCCCGTGCCGTTGTGTAATGCTCGGGGTCATCAAGGCCGTGGGGATTCATGAAATGGGTGTCGGAAAGCCCGATTTTTTCTGCGGTTTCGTTCATCATTTCCGCAAAATGCTCGATGCTTCCGCCGATCTCACAGGCAATGGCAGCCGCCGCATCGTTGGCGCTTTCCAGCATGACGGCATAGAGAAGGTCCTCTAAGGTCAGAATCTCCCCCTCGGTCAGATACACCGACGAGCCTTCCACGCCGCAGGCGACTCCGTTCACGGCGACTTCCTTTGAGATTTCCCCCTGTTCGATTGCCACAAGGGCGGTCATAATCTTGGTGGTGCTTGCCATGGGGAGGCGTTCGTCTGCGTTTTTCGACCAGATTACCTCTCCGTCTGCCATCAGGACAGCCGCTTCCGCAGAGACGGAAACAGGGTCCGCGGCGGAGGCGGGAAGGGGGGAAAAGCACAGCACGGCAGAAAGGAGGAGCGCGGTACGTTTTGCAATGTTCATGATTCTCTCCGAAACAAAGGATGTGTGCAGTTAGTATCTGCGGAGAGCGTCATGCTATACAGCCAAAATCAGCCGTGCGTGGGAGATTTCGGGGAATCAGATATTGTTTTCCTCGCCTTTTTTGCCGAGGGCATTTTTCAGTCGTTCAATCAGTTCGGGAGAGCGTTCGATAAAGCCCACAACCTGAGAAATGGTGTCGGGAGCAGGAGCCGCCGAGGTGGGATTGTCAATGTTGAGGACGTTCACGCTGCCGTCTGCGTTGACAACAAGGAACGCAACGGGAGAAACGGTAATACCCGTTCCGCCGCCTCCGCCGAAATTGTTGGATGCACGGGCGTCCTTGTTGGCGTAATCCACTCCGCCCGACGCATAGCCTACGGAAATTTTTGAAATGGGGATAATCTCGGTGCCGCTTGCGGTCTTGATGGGTTCACCGATGATGGTGTTGGCATCCAGCATGGAGCGAATGCTTTCGAGGGCGGTTTTGGTGATGTCGCCCAGCTTGTTGTTCTGCTGCATAGTGACCTCCATATGGTAATTTATATCATTTATATCAATGCATTGGTTTTCAAATTTTATTCTGCGGGTGCAGGGGACGGTGCGGGAAGGCTCGATGCCTCCTTCGCTTCCTTGATTTTCTGCCCGATAAACCAGCAGAGTGCGTGGAACCCAACCTTGAGAATGCTTCCGATGGGGAGCTTCAGACGGAGGTGGGCATCCACTTTTGTTTTTTCAAGGAGAAAGTCTGCGCGGACGGATACGGCGTTTTTCTTGATTCTTTTCAGTCGCGTCTTGTGGTCAAGAAGCTCGATGAGCAGAGGAACGGACTGTGCAAGAATACCATAGGTTTTGCCGATGGCAGCAGCATCCTTTCCTCCGGCTGTCACGTGGAGGGAGACGATTTCAATTCGGAAATATCCGATGAACCGATCCAACTCTCGGACGGCAAATTTTGCAAGGGCAAGGATAAAGCCGAGGGGGAACTTCTTCTTTTTCAGCTCCTCGCCTGCCTTCTCGGTGTCTTTTTTGATTCGTTCCGCTTCCGCGTTTTTTGCGGATTTTTTCTCGTTCTTCCGCCGTTTTTTTTCTGCTTTTTTCAGCAGCCGCTTCCGTTCTTTTTCCAGCCGCTTTTGGTGCTTTTTATAGGAAAAATCGGCGGGATTGACCTTTCGTTCTTTCTTCGGAGTCAGGGTCAGCATCACGGGACCCACGCCCGCACGGACGGTGAGCGTTTCCAGCATGACAAGCTCCAGTTTCAAGGGAAGGGAGACGAGCAGGACAAAAAACAGCACAACAGCGCCGAGTATAATCAGGAACGTCATGTCTCTCCCCCTTTCCGTTGGAATCAATGCTTGATCAACTCATGGCACCCAAGGGTTCATCCCCCACGTCGGTTTCGATGGGCGCGATTTCGATGGTTTCTCCGCTGCTGTTTTTGATTTGGATGGCGGGCAGATCGTTGATGGCGCCCAGTCCGAAGATGCGGAGAAAATCTTCGGTGGTGCGGTACAGGCTGGGTCTTCCGGGGACGTCCAGCTTGCCGCAGGGTTCAATCAGGTTCTTTTCCACCAAAGAGGACACCGCGTAGGAGGAGTCCACCCCGCGCACCGTTTCCACAAAGGCACGGGTGGCGGGCTGATTGTACGCAATGATGGAGAGAACCTCGAGGAGAGATTGGGATAGATTGCCGCCCCGTCGGATTCCCAGCGCCTGCTTGATCAAGGCACCGTAGGATTCACGGGAGCAAAGCTGGCAGGAATCGGGGAAGGTGACAAGGAGAATCCCGCGGGGAAAAGGCTCGCCGCTGTTGTAGAGAAGCTTCATCTTTTCCACGGTTTCACGGCATTCCTCAACGGATAAGCCAAGGACTTCACCCAGCTTTTCATATTTCACAGGGTGTCCTGCGGCGAAGAGACAAGCCTCAATAAAGGAGAAGTGTTCGTCCTCCGGCAGCTTGATTTCTTCGTCGGTTACAGTTTGTTTGAGGGGTTCCATAGTACCTCGCATCTGCCGTAAAAACGGCTTTTTCTTTCAGTTTTCGGGGAGACCGAGTCAAAGCTCCGTCATTCCCTCGAAGGTGCTTTCATCCACGGCATCCTTTGCCTTGGGATTCTCGTCAAGGTCGAGAGAATCGATCTCGTTGAGTCGGTTTTCGTCTGCATTGGGATTCAGGGAGATGGTGATGTGGGAAGCCATGTCGGTCACCCCGTCTTCCCGTTCTATGGTATCGGTGATGTCAAGGATATGGGATTTCAACAGCTCCAAAATGCAGAGGAATTTTGCGATCATCTCGCCGTAGTTGACGGATTCCTTGAAGTATTCATCCAAATACAGGTGTTTCTTTGTCCGAAGGGTACTGATCAGTCCTGTAACCACGGTTTTGATGGGAATACGGGGGGCGTGAACGATCTTTTCGAAGCTCTTCTTGGCAGCCTCCGAGGTGATCTTGGTCTCGGTAAGAACTCTCGTCAGCGCCTTGACCAAAAGATCCACGGAATGGGGCGCAACGTAGGATTTGTCGTCGGAGAGATCCTCCGGTTCCTTGCTCATGCGGTCGCCGTATGCCGAAAACATGCTCTTCAGCTCCTCCGCCGCCAGCTTTGCCTTCTGATACTCCAAAACGGAGTCCACGAGGGATTTTCTCGGGTCTTCCTCTTCTTCGTCATGCCGCGGCAGAAGCATACGGCTTTTGATCAGCATCAGCTCACTTGCCATCAGAAGGAATTCCGATGCCACCTCGATATTATTGTCAAGGGAGTGGTTGATGTATTCCATGTACTGATCGCAAAGGAGGGAAATGGGGATATCGTCAATATTGATCTTATTCTTGTCAATGAGGGTGAGGAGCAGATCAAGAGGCCCCTCAAACTGATCTAATTTATAATTCAATACTTCCATATCTTATGCAAGAAAGGGGATCAGCCCCAGAATAAAGTCCATACCGCTTATAATCCCGTTGACCGCCTTGCTGAGGGGGAGGTCAAGGACGTCCAGCCACAAAAGAGCAAACAGCGCAATCTGGATGTATTGTTCGTATTTCATAAAGCCGAAGTAGAGCTTGGGCGGGAGAAATACGAGGAGAATTCTCGATCCGTCCAAAGGCGGGATGGGGATCAGATTGAACACCGCAAGGCTCACATTGTAAACCACAAACAGGGAGAAGAAGGTGAGAGTAGCGCTCATCACGTTGAACGCAAATTCACTTACGGAAGGAATTTGGATGAACACCGTGTAGAAAATACGGTGCAGGAGCAATCCCAGAAAGGCAAGAATTAAGTTGGACACAGGGCCTGCCAATGCGGTCAGCGCCATTCCTTTGCGGGGATTCTTGAAATACCGTGTGTTGATGGGGACGGGTCTTGCCCAACCGAAGCGGAAGAAGATCATACAGAGCGTACCGATGGGGTCGAGATGCTTCAGCGGGTTGAGAGTCAGTCTGCCCAAATTACGGGCGGTAGGGTCTCCCATTTTGTATGCCGCAAATCCGTGTGCCACTTCGTGAACGGTCAGCGCAATGAGCACGATGGGAATGGCCATCAGAATGGAAGGGAGGTTGGATAAAATCTGGTTAATGGTAATCCACTCCTTTTGAGTTGATAATGGAAGGGGAGTACAGAATATGCTTACCGGTCAAGATGAATGATATCATCGAAGGTTTCGCGCTTGATGCCCACTCTTGCCTTGCCGTCCTCGATCATGATAACGGGGGGACGGGGAATGCGGTTGTAGTTGGATGCCATGGAGTAGTTGTAAGCACCGGTGACAAGAACACCGAGGATGGTTCCTCTCTCGGGCTTGGCGATTTTGATGCCTTCTGCAAGAAGGTCTCCGCTTTCACAGCACCGTCCTGCGAGAGTGCATTCGTAATCCGCGGGAGAGGTCGCCTTTTCCGCGTTGAGTACGGTGTATTTGGACTGATACAGAGTGTATCTGGGGTTGTCGGGCATACCGCCGTCTACGGAAACGTAGTTGCGGAAGCCTGTAACCTCCTTCACGGAGCCGACCGTGTAAAGGGTCGCGCCGGATGCCGCAACAATGGAACGTCCGGGTTCCATGGAGATGGCGGGCTTTTCCATGTTCAGCTCACGGCAGATGGTGTCGAAGCGTTCGCCGAGCTGACGGATGTTTTCGCTGTAGTCGATTTCGGGATCCTCCTCGGTGTAGCGAACGCCGAAGCCGCCGCCGATGTTGAGAATCTCTGCAGCAAAGCCGGTGTCTGCCTTGATCTTTGCGATGAATGCCAGCATGATTTCCGCCGCTTCGCTGAAGGGTTCGATATCGAAAATCTGAGAGCCTACGTGGCAATGGAAGCCCTTCAGATTGAGGTTTTCGCAGGTGAGGGCTGCCTTGACGATCTCAAACGCCTGACCGGTCATGATAGCGGAGCCGAACTTGGAGTCCACGTTTCCTGTTACGTTTTTCTGATGGGTGTGGGGGTCGATGCCGGGGGTGATGCGGAGGAGGATGTTCTGCTTGACACCCTTTTCTCCCGCAATGCGGTTGAGGGC
>JAZQUQ010000192.1:0-4209 GCA_045631365.1 Eubacteriales bacterium
TCACCGTTTTCGACAACAAGCTCCGATGGGGTACCCTTCTGAAGTCGGTTGCCGTCACATTCGGCATTTCTTACGTCAAATTCACCCTTCCTTTTGCTTCCAATGTGCTGAATTTGGCGTTCCCTCTTTTGAGTTCTGCACCTGTCTATCCCGTCCTTTCGGGAATTTGCAGTGTCATTCTTTCCGTTCTCGTATTCTTTGTTCGATTCCGACTGCAGCATAAATGGGTCTTCCGCCGCAAGCTCAAGTAATCTCAACTACATATAACCAACGATTGGAGTAAACTTTCATGAACGCACTCAACACAGCGGAAATCGCTGTTCTTGACGCCATTCAGGAACACGTCGCCTGTCCCTTTCTGGACGCGGTGTTCCCCGTGATCACCCTGTTCGGCGAATCGGGAATTTTCTGGATTCTCACCGCCGTCGTCCTCCTTTTCTTCAAGAAAACCCGCCGTGCCGGAGTCACCATGGGCCTTGCCCTTCTTATGGGACTTCTCATCGGCAATCTCTGCATGAAGCCTCTGTTCGCACGAATCCGTCCCTACGACTGGAACCCCGATGCCGCCCTTCTCATCGACACTCTCAGCGACTATTCCTTCCCATCGGGCCATACTCTGGCATCCTTTGAAGCCGCAGGAGCCCTCATGCTCACCCACCGCAAAACATTAGGCTATCCCGCTTTGGTGATTGCCATTCTGGTGGCACTCTCCCGCCTGTACCTCTACGTACACTACCCCACCGACGTGCTGGCAGGAATGATCCTCGGTCTCCTCTTTGCCTTTATCAGCTACGTCATCATCGGACGCCTGTACCGCAAATTCTGCTGGTACGACGGCACCGCCTCCATAAAGAAATAATCGAATACTCTGTAATAAAGGAATTTATACCATGAGAAAAAGAAGAAAAAACGGGCGTTTTCAGCAGATTTTCCTTTGTTTTCTGCTGGTGCTGATCGTACTGGTCTCCGCCTGCCTGCTTTACGTCCACAGACTCCTCACCACCTATGAGGAATCCCAACCCGAGCGGCTGGTGGAACAGGCAATCGCCACCCTCGCACAAAAAGCGGAGGATCGAACCCTGTTCGGCAAAGACACCCTTGTCACCGACGGCACTTTAGAGGAAGGAATGGACCTTCCTTCCCTGTACGCCCACATGATCAAGGATCCCGAAACACGATACACCACCAAAGCAGGTCTTCATGAAGCCAACGAGCTGGTGTACACCGTCAAATCCAAGGACGGCATTCCCCTTGCGGAGATCACCTTGGAGGCGGTGGGCGAGCCTGTGACCAAGCTGGCGGTATTCACATGGCAGGAATGGAAGCTCCGCTCCGTTGAGCCTGTGTTTGCCCCCAAAACCTACACCTTAACCGTTCCCGAGGCCTTCACCGTAACCGTAAACGGCATCATTCTGAGTGGGGCGGACGGCACACCCGCGGCAGAGGGCAGCGTCCTCTACACCCTCAATAACCTCCACGTGATCCCCGAGGTTCAGATCATCGGGGAAGGGGGCGAAAAAGCGGAATATTCCGTCAAGGGAGACCGCATCATCCCCGTGATTTACGATTACAATCTGACCCTCCCCTCCGCATTGTCCCTGACCCTGAACGGCACCCCCATGGAAGGCACGGAAACCGAAAACGGCTATCGTCTTTACGATATCTGCCTCCTCCAAAAGCCTGAGGTGGCCATTACCGACCCCTACGGCAATACCGTCCTTTATGAAGGCGGAAATACCCTGCCCCTCACCTATCTGACCGTGGATGCCACAGAGCTTCATACCGTTCGGGTAAACGGCGCTCTCGTTCCCGACGATTCCGTCACCTACCGCAGCAATCCCGAGTACGAGGCTTTTGCGGAATACGTCACCGATCTGCCCCGCCTTGCCTCCTACACCATCGCTGTTCTGCAGGACAAACCTGTCATCCAGATCACCGATCCCAAGGGCAACGTGATCCCCGTTGAAAAGGGTACCCGCACCCTTGATCTCACCGAGTTTTCGGGAGAGGACACCATCCCCGCCGAGATCGCCGCTGAGGTGGACCCTCTCGCCATTGCGAAAAAGTGGAGTCTCTTCGTATCCAAGGACCTTGCGGGTCAGAACTACGGCCTTTACGAGATCGCACAGTATCTGATCCCCAATTCCTATCAGTACAAGATCGCAACCAACTACGCTTACGGCATTGATATCACCTTTACCAGCATCCACACCTTGAAGGATCCCCCCTTCACCGATGAAACCGTAACCAACTTTATCCGCATCACGGAGGATTGCTTCTCCGTGGACGTTTCATTCAGTAAGCACATGATCCTCTCCAACGGAGAGCTGGTTGACTCCATGAACGAGCGTCTCTACTTCGTGAAATACGATGATCCCGCCAATGATTGGGACACGCCCGCATGGAAGCTTGCAAGTATGAAGGAGATGAGCACAAATGCAGAATAATCAGAACCCTCGAAACAGCCGTCCCCCGCAGAACCGTCCCCCCATGCCCAATCGGGAGGGGATGAACCGTCAGGGGACTCCAAACCGTCCTCAATCCATGGGAAACGCGCCTCAGAACCGCCCCATGCAGAACGCTGACCACCAAGCAAGACCTCAAACCGTGCAGAACCGACCCATGAACAGGCCTCCCGTGAACGGGACCCCTGTTCGAAGAACACCCCCGAAAAAAGTATCTCCCGCAGCAAAAGCGGCAGGGATTGCGCTGAAGGCAGGTGCGTTCCTCCTCTCCACGGTTCTTGCCTTGGTTCTCACCGTTTTCATCTCCCTCAGCATGATTTGTTCCTCCTCCTTCCCCGCTGCACAGCAGATGTTCGTCACCACCATTCTGGAAACGGGACAGCTGAAGTTCCTTGCGTCCGTTTTCCTCTCCCCCGAGCAGATTCAGGAGATTGTGGACAAGAACTCCATGAAGGACCTGAACGAAGCTGTCGATACCGACCTCATTCAGATCGGCTCCTCGGGCAGCATCAGCATGCCGGACGGCGAAGATCCTTCCGCCACCCCTCGAAAGGATATTGAAATCATCGAAATCTCCGGCTCCACCTACTACGGAACCCTGATGATCGTCAAGGATCCCTCCCGTGTCAGCCTTGCCACCATCTACCCTTGGAGAGCGGAAGGTGTCACCCTTGACACCCTCGTCAAGGACGCAGGTGCCATTGGAGGCATCAACGGCGGTCTTTACAACTCCATGAACAACAGCGGCGGTATGCCCTACGGCGTCATCGTTTCCAACGGAGAAATCCAGTACAACGAGCCTCAGCAGTGGCCGGGACTGGTGCTGATCGGTTTTACGGAAGACGACATTCTGCAGATCATCGATATCTCGAAAATGAACGCCGCACAGGTGGAAACCATGATCCGCGAAATGAGAATCCGTGATGCGGTCACCTTCCAGGAAGAAGCCAGCGACGCAAACAACCATTTTGTACAGCTCGTCATCAACGGCGAAGCAAGAGAAATGAACGGCATGGGAAGCGGGCTGAATCCCCGTACCGCCATCGGACAGTGTGCAGACGGTTCTGTCCTCCTGTTCGTTACAGACGGACGCGGAAAGTCGGGACACCTCGGTGCATCCGCCTCTGACCTGATCAACGTCATGATCGAATACGGTGCAGTCAACGCAGCCAATCTGGACGGCGGAAGCTCCTCCTGCATGTACTACGAGGACGAGTATCTGATGACCAGCGTAACCTTCTACTACACCAATTCCTCCTGGAAGCTTCCCGCAGGATTTGTGGTGAAATAATCAGACGCTTTCGAAACGAAAAGGAACATCTCCCAACACCTTGGGATCGATGTTCCTTTTGTTTTCCCCACTTTGTGACACGTAATTTTACGAAATCCCCTTGTCAAACGGTGCGGTTTCATGTATACTATAGAAAAAAACACGAAAAGGAGCTTTCACCATGCTTTACACCATCGAAAACAAAAAAATCAAGGTAACAGTATCCGACATGGGTGCGGAAATGACCTCTCTGATTCTGAAGAAAACAGGGGTAGAGTACCTGTGGCAGGCAGATCCCGAATACTGGACCGGTCATGCGTACAACCTGTTCCCCATCTGCGGTCGTCTGTGGGACGGCAAGTACACCTACCAGGGCAAGACTTACGAAATGAACCTCCACGGCTTTGCGCGCAAGACTGCTTACGAACTGGCTGAACAGACCGACACCAGCCTGACCTTCCGTCTGGCCGACTC
>JAZQUQ010000193.1:0-5208 GCA_045631365.1 Eubacteriales bacterium
AGCACTTCTTGCCCAGCAGAACGTTTCCGCCGTAACCGGAGTTAACGGACATGATCTCGTTGGTTTCGGGGAAGTGAGTGATATAACGGTTCTCCTCGTCGATATCAGCGCGAGCGTGCAGACCCTTGATGTAGTCTGCGCTATCGCCAAGTGCCTCAAGCACATTGGTGCCGACGCGGGTCATGATCAGCATGTTCAGAACGACGTAAATAGAGTCGGTCAGCTCGATGCCGTACTTGGCAAAGTCGGAGCCGACAACGCCCATGGAATAAGGAATAACGTACATCGTACGACCCTTCATAGAGCCCTTGTAGAGTTTGAAGAGTTTCTCCTTCATCTCTGCGGGAGCCATCCAGTTGTTGATGTTGCCTGCATCTTCCTTCTTCTCGGTGCAGATAAAGGTTCTGTTCTCAACGCGTGCAACGTCGTTGACAGCGGTGCGGTGCAGGTAGCAGTTGGGCAGCAGATCCTGGTTGAGCTTGATGATCTCGCCGGTGGAGCAAGCCTCGGCGCGCAGAGCCTCTGCCTGCTCGTCGGAGCCGTCGATCCAGACGATCTGATCGGGCTGGGTCATGGCGGCCATCTCGTTGATCCAATCAAGCACGAACTTGTTGTTGGTAGGGGTCATGGTAACTCTCCTTTATAACAATAAATTTTTTACAAAATCAAGGGGAAGCGACGAGTTCCCTCATCCTATCCCAGTATATATTTTACACTATTTCCTGTCAAATTGCAAGGGGGTTCCGAAAGATTGTGAAATTTCATGATATTGTAAAAAAACACCGCCCCACGGGGGGCGGTGTTGGGAATTTTTTAACAATATCGGGAAATCATTCGTTGGCTTGCTCTTGAACTTCCTTGGCGGCGAGGGACGCTTGGAAAACGGCCTCCTCGGCGGCGTACAGAGTTGCCTCGTAGGGGGTGATCAGATCGTTTTCGAGGAGATAATCAACGCCTTTTTGCTCGACAGCTATAAAGAGGGGAATAATTTCGGTAGCGATCATTGTTTTATCATCCATGTGCTCAAAAATTGCATCTTCTCCGGCCGGATCAGTATGGGCAACGATGCCCGTAATAATATACCGATAATCAGCTTCGCAACAACCGGCCAGTAAAGTCATGATTGCGACGGTGCATCCATCAGCACCTTGATAACTCATAAAACGCAGATCAGTACCTCTGTTCAAGGGAGTATCCAATCGATCACGGTAAGTGGGATATCCGATTTTTTCGTACATTTCGTCGAGAGTGTCTCCCAAGGAAATGAGATCAAGGATTTCTTGAGATGTGTAAGGACAATACTGCGCAGTTTTTTTCCATTCCACAATGGGTAAGGGGGAAAGAGGATCGTTTTCACGTACACGGATCTGTTCGGATTTTTCTTCAGTAGATAATACTTTAAAATTCGTGATTTGCTCTTCGGCAGAGAATGTTTGAAGCTCTTCCACCGTTTCGTCCTTTGTGAAATCAGCTGTAGTGGGCTTGGAGGATGAGTGGATGTTGATTGGGGAAGAGGACGGAAGCGACTCAGTACTGAAGGGAACAGCACAGGAAGCAAGGATCGCTACGGCAGCTAACAGAAGACTTAGAATAATCAGCTTTTTCATATTGAACTCCTTTTGTTATATGGTATTTGCCCATTATTGAAAATCTGAAGGATAATACTTTTTGAAATGATTGGGGTCGAACTGATCAACAATAATTTCATTATTGTTCTGGAGTATGTCGAAACTTTTAACGTAATAATAACCGACAAATGTAGAATAAGATGTAGCTGCATATTGTGGGTCAATAATAGGGTTGCCGGCATCATCAAGTTTGGTCACGGGTGACTTCCCGGGCTTGTGAGACCATGTTCCGTCTGAATCCTGTCGATACCAATGGTAATCAAGCGTGTTGGGATTATATACCAAAGCAACTTTGTATGTTCCTGTAGGACATACAGCGTTTTTTGTGGTTTTAACAAGGGTCATTCCGGTGGTTGCTTGAGCGTCCAAGCCTAAGAGTTCTTTTAAATCAGATGGGGAAAGGATTAACCAGGCGGGATAGTAAAACAAAAACTCATTAAACACTCCACCCAAAAGACCGGGTTGCATATTTAGTGTATAGCTATGCTCCATGCTATCTATCCCAATAACATCTATGCCACATAAAGTCTGATTATTAAAGGCGTATCCATAGCAATTTGTGTAATATTGTATATGCACATTATCATCATCCTGAGTATCTGGATCGTTCCACGCGGAAGTGTTATACGGCAACTCATAACCAGACAAAAAGTATGCTCTTTGAATATTCCAATACTGTCGAGTGCCCGAAGTAACCGCTACCGTAGAACCGGATACAATAGGTGATGGGGCCTTCAGCGAGACACTACCGTTGTATATGTAGTATCCGTTCGCTGTGCTTTCAATCGTCCATTTGCACGAGGCCGAAACAAAAGAATAATCTCCCAATGTGCCAACCCCGACGGCAACTAAATTGCTTCCCGATACCCCCATCGCCCAAGCCCTGTCGGCTTTCGTGAGTACGCAATACTTTCCGTTTCCGACATATAGTAGCTCGAACAATTTTGCGTCTTCACGGGGCTCATTGCCGTCATACGACGTAAGCTGTGCCGGATTCGACGATTTCGATGTGACAACGTAAGAGTCTGTCGTATCGGAAATGTAATGAATACCGGGGGTAAAATAAACGTAAACAACTTTTTGAACGATCTCGCCATATGAACCGTCACTGCCTCGCATTAAGGCCATAATCGTAGAGTAACCGGGGTTTAGCGATGTATTGACTCGAAAACTGGATGTGTTAATTGATATTACATGGTTCACGGACGTACCGATGCTGCATGTTTCTCCGTAGTTCATTACAGGACAGTTTATATACGGTGTGTTTAATGTGTCCTTACAAATATCAAAATGTGTTTCTAATGAACGCAGATTGATTCCGTAGTGCAGTTGTCTGCCTCCGGATTCCATTTGCCATAGATATACCGGATTCAAATCCGATGTACTCTCAACTCTATTTATTCCAATGTTGCCTACAGATAAAAGTCCTTCCGTAGCGTCATAAGCCGGATATCCGTCGTCTTCGGTGAACGGGGTCAACAGGTAATCGTAATCGGGATCCTCTTCGTAGATTTTGATTATGAAATCGGAATTATCGTTTGTTCTCTCGTAACATTCAATTATCCAGCGGAATTCATAGGCGGTATTGCCTGCATAGGTGGCATACGACACGTTTGCACTTGTAGCAGCCCGGTTTTCAATGTAATACATGTCTGCGTACATTGCGTGCGATTCAGTTTGTCCCAGCTCCAAAGGAATAATGTAAAAACAGCCGTTGCCCGCATCTTCTAATCGAAAGGCTTGCGCGGGGGTGGTATTGGTTGAGTGCTGATAGATATTGAAATTCGTGTTTGCGTAGTTACTGTCATTCGTGCTGCTGACATATTTGTTTGTTGCACTGTTTTTGAAACTGTATATGCATCCGTCGGACGTGGGGACAGAGAGCAGCTCCGTAAAGTCATGAACAGAGTCGTTCGACGTAACGGATGTGGACATCAGACTAACACTGGTATCTTCGGCTGTAATTGGTATCCTATCCGTTTCTGGTGTTGCTATTGCTCCTGCGGATTCTGAACCAAGAGAATGATTACGGCTATCTGCATAGAGATCATTATCCTCGGCTGTGGCCGGAGATATGACAGTAGACAGAAGCAGGGAGATGCACAGAATGAAAATGACGTTTTTAACATTTTGATTGTTCTTCATAAGCAAGATCTCCTTTCATAGGACAGTAGAAATGTTCGGACCATTTATGCGCACACGGGTATCACCTCCATTCAACGGTTTTATCTACGCCCATTATACTACATTTCGCAGGAAAAGTCAACAATTATTCGCCGCCTCCGAGAGAAACGGCGAAAAAACATACATATATACAAAACCGACGGCTGATTTTTGGAACATCTGCCACCCCCTCTATACACAGTTTTTTCACACCTTTATGCTATAATAAACCATATATACGATTTTGTTTCACCCAATATACAATTCTCCCGAAAGGACGGTCTCCCCATGCCCAGAAAATCCCGCGTCAAGAGGATCCTTGAATGGCTGGTTACGGTCTTCTTCTCCATCGGAGCGGTGCTGTACCCCGCCAATATCAAAAACGCCTTTAAGAGCGTCACCAAGAACTGGAAGGAATACATATGCTTCTATCTCGCGGCTCTGGTCATGACCGCGGGATTCTGGACGGTGGCCCTCTGCAACGAGGCCAATATGCACGCGGCCAAATCCGCCGTGGCCGAGGAATTCGACTACCACGTGGAGGTGGCCATGCTCAACAACGAGCAGTATGCCAACCTCGACCAGCAGCTGCAGTACCAGATCGAGCGGGAAAACGAGTTCATCGAAAGCTACTACTGGGCAAACGACGGCAAGCCCCTTCTGGACGGCACCTACTCCTGCCGCATCGTGCTGGACGAGACCTTCGGTCTGGAGACAGCCTACGAGGAGGTCTACACCGACATGATCTGCCGCGTGTCCCAGGATCGCCGTGAGATCCGCCTGTCCCCCCTGTACACCTTCGCGCAGGACTTCGGTATTCCATACACAGTGCAGTTCTGGACGGTGTCTCTGATCTGGTTCGCCTTTTCCATCTTCATGATGGTGATCCTCTTCCTCATCCGTCTGGATCACTTCAAGTTCATCTACGGCGTGTACATGACCTGCGGCGCCGACTTCCCGAGGCTCATGGGCGCGGCGGGCGGCGAGCTGGTCACCGTCACCGCCCTGACCTTCCTGCCCGCCACCCTCATCGGTGTCCTTATCGCGGGTCTCCTCTACATCCCCCGCGGGGTGGGTCTGTGGTTCTCCGCCAAGGCCATCCTCGTGCCTCTTCTGGGCAGTCTCATCGCGGTCTTCTCCTCGGTGTGGTTTCCCATGCGGAGAATGGCCTCCCAGCCTCCCGTCAAGCACCTGCGGGCGGGGGACAACACGGGTCTGGTCTCCTCCCCCCGCCGCTCCTTCTTCCTGTTCGGGGAGTCCTTCCCCGGGAAGTACGAGCTGTACGGCTTCTGGCGTATGCGGAAATACTACGTCCGTCTGGTGATCTCCGCCGTTCTCTTCGCCGCCTTCTTCATCTCGGGCCTGTACTTGGCTGAAATGAAAACTTTCCGGAACGATCTGGATCCCTACGAGTATC
>JAZQUQ010000194.1:0-5009 GCA_045631365.1 Eubacteriales bacterium
GTCTCAGGTGCTGCGGTCTCGGGAGCTGCGGTCTCGGGTGCGGCTGTCTCGGGTGCTGCGGTCTCGGGTGCGGCTGTTTCCGGAGCTGCCGTCTCGGGTGCGACTGTCTCGGGGGCATCGCCGCCGATTGTTGTGCCGTAAACCGCAAATTCACCTACGGAAAGGCCGCGTACCATGGTACTGCTGACACGGAAATAGGTATACGCGTTGGGATCGGACACTGTCTTTTCCACCGCTTTCTGTGTGTCGGGGACATCCTCAAAGCCGTATTCCGCAAGGGTGATCCAGTTCACACCGTCGGGGGAACCCTGAATGTGAATGCCCGCCACGCAGTCAAGTCCGCTTGACGGAGGGGTGTAGCTGACCTTTTCTGCCGCCACGGGAGATTCCATGCGGATACCGACCCAGCATTCCTGACCGTACGTATTGTGTTCCGCCATGGAGTAAGCGGTGGCGGGGTCACCGTCCACGGCGTATTCCCACGTGCAGATCTGACGGTTGAGGAACCGTCCCCCCGCACGGATGGCATCGCCCACCAATGCGCCCTCGGGAGCTACGTTCTTCATACCGAGATCGATGATCTCCCCTTCGTACTTGTAAAGGTTGGCAATGGGGGTAGGCTCCACGGTAAAAGCTTCCGCCGCGGGAGCAGGTGCACCGTAGAAGCAGATTTCGGCAGCCTCACACTCGCCCTTGTCGGAAACGGTGGCGGAGCTTGAAGAGATATAACGGAAGTAGGTGTATCCTGCGGGATCGGTGATCACCTTTTCCACGAAATCCTGCTTGGCAGGAACGTCTTCGAGGGTAAATTCCGCAAGGGTCTTCCAGTTCACGCCGTCGAGGGACGCCTGAATCATGCCCCCTTCGATGTGACCGTATCCGCCTCGCTTGGGCTGAACCTTTACGGAGGTAAGTGCGTGAGGCTCGTCAAACTTCATACCGACCCACGAATCGGGACCGATGTATTCGGAGTCGTAAGCGGTCTTGTTGTTGCCGTCGAACGCCAGCTCATAAATGCCGCGGTTCCAAACGCATCCGCCGCCGATGATGGTTCCCGCAAGAGAACCGTCGGTGGAAACGGGAGACTTCGCGCTGACTACAATATTGCCGGGGTAATAATAGAGGCTGGGGATCATCCCCGCAAGGGTTTCGGGGGTCAGCTCCGTGGCTTCCTTCGGCACACCGTAGAACTCCACCTCGGAAACGGCGATCTGCAGTCCCATGCCCGGGTTGACCACGCGGTACATGGAGTAAGCGCCGCCCTTGGCAAGCCAGAACATGCTGTTGTCCGTTCTCGCGCCGTAGCCTGCGTCAATGTAACCCTGATCGGTCACGGGCTGCGGGGTGAAGATGTGGTAATCCTTCCCTGTAGCGTCCTGACGGAAGCGGATGATGGTCACCCAGGTCTCGCCGTCATTGGAGCCCTGCACCAAAAGTCCGTGCAGACGGTCGGTGGGTCGGTCTGCGGAGGGCTTGATGCGAACCTCCGTCAGCTCATACGCCTGATCCAGCACCAACCCCACGTAGGATCGGTTGGATTGCTCAAAGGTTTCGTAGAACGTGGTGGGATCCCCGTCGAAGGCATAGGAAGCATAGTGTCCGTCCGCACAGGTGGTCGTCTCCGTACCGCCTACGATGACACTTCCCGTGAGAAGCTGACCCGTTGTACATTGGGGCCACCCTTCCGCAAGGGATGCGGGATACGATTCGCCGAACACGGGCACCTCCGCGGCGTCAAAGCAATCCACGCCCTTCTCAAAAGCGGCGGAAGGAGCAGCCAGCCCCGCAAGCAGAAGCGATGTCAGAAGCAACACAAGAGATTTTTTCATAAATACCTCCAAAATTAACATTTGTAACGATCTTGATTTGTGCTATCTGCACGATATCATGAAAATTTTACCACACCACACCCTATTTTTCAAGTAGTCAAACAAAAAAATCGGCTGTGATTCTCAACAAAAAATCACAAGCCGATTTGGTCAAACCGCTATACGTCGTCCTTTTTCAGGCGGAACAGCTGACGTGCCAGCGCCTTTCCGTTGAAGGGGATCAGGGGATAGAGATACCCCCTCTTCCCGTTCACAGTAGTATTTGTGGCAAGGAGCACAAGTCCGATCAAAATGCCCGCCGCGAAGCCCCACACATTGAAGAGTGCGGTCAGCCCGAGGGTCAGCATACGGAGATACTTGAACGCATACCCCAGCTCATAGCTGGACTGGGTGAAGTTGGCGATTGCCACAAACGCCATATAAAGGATCACATCGGGGGAAAGCCATCCCACCGACACGGCGAAATCCCCCAGCAGAAGGCCACCCACCACGGACAGGGAGTTGGAAAGAGCGTTCGGGGTGTTCAGAGACGCCAATTTCAACCCGTCAAGGGCGAATTCCGTGAGATAAAGCTGGAACAGGATAGGCAGTTCCCCCGGTTCCTTCGGCACGATAAAGGAAAGCCACTGCGGGATGAACTCCTGATTCATCAGAAGGAGGTACCAAAGGGGCGTAATAATCACCGTCATCCAGAAAATCAGGTGACGGAGAACTCTCAGATACGTTCCCGTAAGAGGGGGAAAATAGTAATCGTCCGTCTCCTGCAGAAAGTCGAAAATGGTGGTGGGGAAAATCATCACCTCGGGGCTGTTGTCGCAGACGAGGACAATCCCCCCCTCAAGCAGAGTTGCGGCTGCGGCATCGGGTCGCTCCGTTGCACGAATTTTCGGAAATGGGTTATACCACCCCTGCTGTATGAGGGATTCCGTCAGGCTTCGATGTCCCATCACAAGGGATTTCACCCGAAGATTGGTGAGTTTTTCCGTCAGCTCTGCTACATAGTCCGCATCTGCCTTCCCCTCCATGTAGCAAAGAGCCACATCCGTTCGGGTGCTTTCCCCGATGTTCAGATAGCGGACCGTCAAAGCGGTATCGCGGATTCTTCGGCGGATCATGGCGGTGTTGAAAATGAGGGTTTCCACAAAGCCGTCCCTGCTTCCCCGCATCACCTTGTCGTTCTCCGGCTCCGATGCATCCCTTGCGGGATAGGTTCTGGCATCAATGACGATCCCGTTCTTCCCGAATCCGTCGCAGAGGAATGCCGTGCACCCGCTCATGACAGCCAGCACGAGAGCGTCCACGGAATCGGTCACGTCGGTCTCCACCGTGGGCAGGCTCTTTTCCGCAAAGGTCTCCGCCGCCGACTCGCTTCCGTCCCCGAAATCCTTCTGCGAGAGGAGAAACACCATCAGCTTCTGCATCAGCTCCGCCTTCACGAACCCGTCCACGTAGTACATGACCAGCCGATTCTCCCCTACTCTGAGGGGCTTCTTGATAAGATCAAAGCTGTCCTCCACCCTCAAAACCTCATCCAACAAAGCAACGTCCGAATCAAAATCTCCAGTCAGTTTCATCAATTCCACAAAAACAACTTGGGGAAAACTTTTTGCAAAAAGTTTTCCCCAAACCCCTTTCAAAAACCTTTATACATATCCACTTATCGTTAGGATCGTCGATTTTTGAGGTTTTTATTCAGTTATTTCTTTTTTCCGTTGTTGTTCTTGAAAAATTGGTAGTAGAAGCAGGGGATCATGCCGTTGTAGAGCTTTCTTACCTTGTCGGGGCGTCTGCCGTACAGCTTGGGGAAATTCTCATTGGGGGTGATGACGTAGATCTGCCACATTCCTAATCCCGCAAAGGCACGGCCCATGCTTCGGTAAAGCTCCTCCGCTTCCTTGGAGGTAAGAAGGCGTTCGCCGTAAGGAGGATTGGTCACAACCGTACCCCGTCTGCCCCTTGTTTCGATGTTCATGGCATCCATGGGGAAGCATTTCACCGCATCCCCCACTCCTGCACGGACGGCAGCCGCACGGGCAATCTCCACGCATTTGGGGTCGATATCGGATGCAAAGGCTTCGTACCCGCTGTCATGGAGAATGACGCTCTCCGCAGCTTCTCGTGCCTCTGCCCAGCTCTCCTTGGGGAACAGGGGGAATTCCTCTGCCGCAAAACGGCGTTTCAGACCGGGTGCAATGTTCCGCATCATCATAGCGGATTCAATGGCGATGGTACCCGATCCGCAGAAGGGGTCCCACAGCAGGACGTCCTCACGGGGGCGGGCTAACTTCACCATAGCTGCCGCAAGGGTTTCACGGAGGGGAGCTGCCACGGTTTCGGGACGGTAGCCTCTCTTGTGAAGGGGCATACCCGAAAGGTCGATCATGAGAGACGCTCGGTCCTTGAAAAGGAAGAATTCAATCTTATAGCGGACACCCGTTTCGGGGAGCTGAGTCAAGCCGTAATGATTGCCCAAACGGACGGAAACCGCTTTTTTGATGATCCGCTGACAATCGGGGACGGAGAACAGCGCGCTTTTGATGGAATGCCCCGACACAGGGAATTCGTCGTCCCTGCCGATGTAGGCTTCCCACTCAAGAGCCTTCGTCCCCTCAAAAAGTGCATCAAAGGTCGTCGCCTCAAAGGTTCCGAGGCACACGTACAGCCGTTCCGCAAACCGAAGGTTGATGCTCGCCTTGGCACAGGCATTCTCGTCCCCTTCAAAGAAGATCCGCCCGTCCATGGTCTCGGTTCTCTTGTATCCAAGGTTGTCAATCTCCTCACCCAAAAGTCCCTCAAGACCAAAAAGGCAAGTAGCAACGTAAGTAATCGTCATAATCTATCTCCAAACTATATTTTGTAATTCCATCCAAAAATCCCAATAGTATGGGGTCTGGGGATAATATCCCCAGCTGGGGGTTTGGGGGACTGGTCCCCCATCGCGTCCCCCCCGTTACTCCGCCATAGACTTCCGTTCGTCCTTGGGTGCGGCGCATTTGGGGAGGGTGAAGGTGAAGCGGCACCACTTGCCCTGCTCGCTTTCCACCCAAATTTTCTCGTTGTGGGCTTCGATGATGGTTCGTGCGATGTAGAGACCCAGCCCCACGCCCGTTTTGTCGAGGCCGCGGCTCTTGTCCGTCTTGTAGAATCGGTCGAACACGTAGGGGATGTCTCCTTCGGGGA